>CAZBUC010000104.1:0-7896 GCA_964494965.1 uncultured Maribrevibacterium sp. | reverse complement strand
CGACCAGAGTTAGAGTTGGCGTTGGAATTTTCTCAGAGCGAATTACTGGGTATCAATAATCGTGACTTGCATACATTTGAACTCAGCTTATCTCACACCTTTGATTTAATGGGCAGCGCGCCTTCTAACAGCCTTATTGTTACGGAAAGCGGTATCCACACTCGTGACGATGTTGCACTCATGCGCCAAAAAGGCATTAATGCCTTTTTAGTCGGCGAAGCCTTTATGCGCGCTGACGACCCAGGCACCAAACTAAAAGAATTGTTTCAGTCCTAACACACACAACAAGGTTGGAAAATGAAAACGAACGTAAGTTGGCAAAAAGACGTCCATTTTAGTGCAGAAACGGGATCAGGCTTTAAAATAGAGATTGATGGTAATCAGGTAGCTGGGCCACGACCTATGGAACTTATCCTCGCTGGACTTGGCGGTTGCACCTCATATGACGTGGTGGGCATTTTAAAAAAATCTCGTCAAGATGTCGTCTCTTGTGTGGCTCAAATTGATGCAGACCGTGCAGACACAGTGCCTTCTGTGTTCACGGAAATCCGTGTACATTTCGTTGTCACAGGTCGTAATTTAAAAGACAGCGTGGTGGCAAGAGCCGTCAAATTATCCGCTGAAGAGTATTGCTCTGCGTCCTTGATGCTTGAAAGAGGGGGCGTCAACATCGTCCACAGTTTTGAGATCATCAATGTTGAATAAGTGATAAAATGACGTGTCTTATTTAACACAATAGACGCAAAAAACTCTCACACTAGCGATAGAAAAACACTGTATTTTCTATCGCTTTTATTTTTACGACTGCCTTAATATCCGGTGTGATTCTTTCATCATGGGCGATAAAAAACACCCAATTACCATACCGATTAGACACAACCACGTATGTTTGCCTTGTTACCAGAAACACAAAAACATGTTACCTTCATTCTATTACTTCGTGTTTTAAGGACGCCCTGTGCATAACCAAGTTGCTGACCTCATAGAAACGCTCATTACTGAAGAGCACTCCCCCGAATCCATCAGTAAAGCCATATCAGAACTGACTCCTGACGATGTTGCGCTGGCGCTTGAATCTATTCCACTGGCACAACGCCGCCAAGCATGGGCGAATATCAAACAAGCCAATCGTCTAGACATCCTCGTTGAAATGCGTGGCGAGTCGCGTCAGCTATTATTACGAGAGTTGGATGATGCTGAAATCGAAAGCTTGTTTACCGACGTTGACGCCGAAGACTTGCTCGAAATTACCGACTCTTTACCAGATCGTTTGGTTGACATTGCGCTCAAACAAATGGACACCAAACAACGTGAATATTACCAACAAGGTATTGTTTATGATGAAGACGTGGTCGGTCGTTGGATTGACCATGAGCTGCTAATCGCCTCTCAGTCAATTCGCACCTCAGAAGCACTGAGACTGCTGAAAAAAAAGACGCCTGACTACACCGATATGGTGTATTTGGTCAATCGAACTGGCCGCTGGGTGGGTTGCGTGAAATTTGACCGCTTATTTAAAGCACAAGGTCACGAGCCCATTTCCAGCCTGATAGATGAAGAGTGCTCCTTCATACGTGACGATACTGAACTAACAAAAGCCGCAGAACAGTTAGAGCGATCTGCACTAGCGGCACTGCCCGTGGTCGATGAAAACCACATACTATTGGGGCGTTTTCACGCGGGTTTGGCTATGGAAACCTGGCGCTTGGAACATGAAGCGCAACAGATGTCGACGGCGGGTTTAAATGAAGAATCCGATCTATTTGCACCGGTTCGACGCAGCGCATCAACCCGTGGTATTTGGTTAGGCATCAACCTATTAACCGCTTTTATGGCATCCGCCTTTATTGGGATTTTTGAAGCAACCTTGCAACAAGTGGTCGCGCTGGCTGTATTAATGCCTGTTGTCGCTTCCATGGGGGGCATTGCGGGCAGCCAGACGTTAACCTTAATTGTGCGTGGCTTGGCACTTGGGCAAATTACCCGCAGTAACTTAAAATCACTCCTGTCAAAAGAGCTTAAAGTGGGCGGTTTAAACGGCATACTTTGGGCTATTGTCATTGGCGTTGTGACACTTTGGTGGTTTGAAAGCCCAATGCTCGGCGTTGTGATCGGCCTTGCTATTATCGTCAATATTTTTATGGCCGCGCTGTCCGGCGTTTTGATCCCGGTTTTGCTGGATAAACTCCGTATTGACCCTGCTTTATCTGGTTCTGTGATTTTAACCACTGTCACCGACATTGCTGGCTTTGTTGCCTTTTTAGGTCTGGGAACCTTGTTGTTACTTTGATTGTAATAAACAACAATCTGTACCGTTTTAATTTACTGACTATTTAATACACAGAGAACATGAAAATGAATTGGGATATAGCACGAGCTTATGTAGGTCTTGGCGATGCCAACATGCACTGGATTGTACAGGTATTCCTAGTAGTGCTTACGACGCTGGTCGTAAATTTTGTTGCTACTCGCGTGTTGGCACGCATAGACAAACAGTTAAAGCGTACCAAAACACCTTGGGATAATGTGCTCATTCAAGCCGCACAAAAGCCGGTTGGTGTGTTTATTTGGTTGTTTGGTTTAAGTATCGCCGCTGAGATATCTGGTAGCGAAATAGATCCGGCTCTATCGTCACTCATTCAGTCTATTCGTGAAGTGGGTGTCATCGTTATTTTAACTTGGTTTGTGTTGCGTTGTGTTTCAGAAAGCGAAAAAACGCTAAGAACAATCAGTAATGTGGATTACACCACCGCCAGCGCCATCAGTAAATTATTAAGAGCGTCTGTATTTATAACGTCGGCGTTGGTCATCTTACAAACCTTGGGATACAGTATTTCCGGCGTGTTAGCGTTTGGCGGTATCGGTGGTATCGCCGTGGGCTTTGCGGCTAAAGATCTGCTGTCCAATTTTTTTGGTGGCTTAATGGTGTATTTGGATCGGCCCTTTGTAATTGGTGATTGGGTACGTTCGCCAGATCAAAACATTGAGGGCGTCGTTGAACACATTGGCTGGCGACAAACACGCATTAGAACCTTCGATAAACGCCCTTTGTACGTACCAAATTCTACTTTTTCAGTCATCTCCGTCGAAAATCCATCGCGCATGACGCATCGCCGCATTAACGAAACCATTGGTGTACGCTATTCAGATTTTAGCCGATTACCCACTATTCTAGCGGAAATAAAAGACATGATTGAGCATCATGAAGATCTAGATACGGAGCAAATTTTCATGGTCAACTTCAACCAGTTTGGCCCCTCTTCCCTAGACTTCTTTATCTATGCCTTCACTAAGACCGTGGATTGGCGAACCTTTCACAACGTCAAACAAGATGTGTTATTTAAAGCCATGCAGATTATTGAAAAGCATGGAGCGGAAGTGGCCTTTCCGACGCATACTCTCCACATGTCGGAAGATAACAAGATGCACATTCTGAACGAAAGAGTGATGAGTGCAAACGACAACCATACGGTTACGCCCGTTAATCCAACATAACCGTAAACGAAAAACACCAAGCGATTTTGCTTGGTGTTCTGTCGTTTATCCTACTTGGAGAGCATTGCTGGATTGGGGAAAGATCACATGAGCAGCTCTGCTAGGTCATCAATCACAGCGTCCGCGCCTAATGAGGTCAGATCAACCCCTTGATGATAACCATAAGTGACTAGCGCGCATCGAAAGCCCGCATTCTTAGCCGCTTTGGAGTCGGTGATTGAATCCCCTATCATTAAACATTTTTCTGGCAGGGCTTCGATCGATTCACTGCAATACAACAGCGGCAACGCCGAAGGTTTCTTTTCCTCTAGTGTGTCGCCGCCTAGCAGCCAACCAAAATGTTCAGTCAATTCAAAATGATCCATCATAGGCTTAACAAACACGCTGGGCTTATTGGTAATAAGTGCGACCGGTACACCATTGTGCTTAAACGCTTTAAGCAAGGCTTTCACATTTGGGTAAAGCGTCGTTTTGTCAGTCAGATGGGCATGATAATGCAGTAAAAAAATGCGATAAGCTTCTTCATGTTTACTGGCATCAATACCTGCCCACGCTAATGCTTGCTCAATGAGTTTAGCAGAGCCGAACCCTACCCAGCCACGAACGCGCTCTTCACCTGCCAAAGGAGCGTCCATTTCAGCCAAGAAAGCATCCACCGCCCCCGCAATATCAGGCACACTGTCGACAAGTGTGCCATCTAAATCCAAACAGACCAATTCAGGCCAACCATCAAACCAGGCAGAAAAATGCTTAGGTGTTTTCATTAACGTACACTCGCCAATTCTTTACGCATTACGTCAATCACTGACTTATAGTCGTCCTTGCCAAAAATAGCAGAGCCAGCCACAAAAGTATCCGCGCCTGCTCGTGCGATTTCAGCAATGTTCTTTTCACTTACCCCACCATCCACTTCAAGGCGAATGTTATAACCGCTGGCGTCAATCAAAGCACGAGCTTCACGCAATTTATCTAGGGTGCTGGGGATAAAGGATTGGCCGCCAAACCCCGGGTTAACCGACATCAACAAAACCATGTCAACTTTGTCCATGACGTGCTTTAAATAATGCAAAGGTGTAGCAGGATTAAAGACTAAGCCCGCTTTACAACCACCATCGCGAATCATTTGTAAAGATCTGTCTATGTGCTCACTGGCTTCTGGATGAAACGTAATGATGGACGCACCAGCATCAATAAAATCCCCTATCATTCGATCCACAGGCTTCACCATAAGGTGCACATCAATGTCAGCCGTCACGCCATGCTTACGTAGCGCTTTGCAGACCATAGGACCAATTGTTAAGTTAGGCACATAGTGATTGTCCATCACATCAAAGTGTATGATATCGGCTCCGGCCTTCAATACGTTGTCCACCTCTTCACCCAATCGAGCAAAATCGGCAGAAAGGATCGAAGGGGCAATGATAAAATCATTCATATCTGACTCCAGCAGTGACACAATAAAGGTCTCGTAGTGAAAATGTAGATTGCATTTTACCAAGGCATGTTAAAGAAGTATTGAAAACAATGAAGAAAATTCAGGCACCGCTCACCACCATTCTCTCTCTTCTTGTTTGCTTTGGCTTAAATACGACGCTATTGGCCGAAGAACCGCAAGCAACGCCTAATACAGAAACGACTACGGAGCCCCCTTCGTCAAATACAGTGACAGAGAACAATCAGGACTATGTTATTCCTAGGCCGCAGTCCGCTCGCATCGAAGCGTTAAAATCCTCCTTAGAGCGACGTCGCCTTGGTCACGAAATTCAAACCTTAGAAACCAATGGCACCGATTTCCTCGTTCTCAATAGAGCCTCTATGACAGACTCAACACAAGGTTGCGTGATTCTATTACACGCTGACAATGAACACCCAGATTGGCCCGATGCCATCGCACCACTGCGTAATGCCTTACCAGAGTACAGCTGGTGCACCTTAGCTATGGAGGTACCCGATATCATTAAACGTGGTGCGCCAATCAAACTGGCAACGCCGGAAGAAGACCCTCAGTCAGCAGACACCCTACCCAACCAGGACGAGGTGTTCGCTCGAATTCAAGCCACCATAGCGCAAGCCCGAAGTGAAAACATCGAACAATTTGTCCTTTTGGGCTATAAAACGGGCGCGGGCTACGCATTAAGCTTTCTTCAAGAAAACCAAACCGCGGGGATGGCCCTAGTGTTGATTGATATAGAGCCTACTATCGGCGTCAGCCACTACGATTTGGCTCAAAAAATTCGTCAGGTAGCGCAGCCTACCCTTGATTATGCTGTGCAAAACCAGGCGGCCGACGTTCAGTTTGCAGCATGGCGTAAGCAAGCGGCTAACCAAAGGACGCAAAAAAATGGCGAGTATATCCAGTTAAACGCCACACCAGACAGAGCCAACGGTAACGACAGCAAGTCCCTGCTCATTCAAAGAGTGCGAGGCTTTTTAAAGCAACACACCTCGCAAATAACACAAAGAAAGGCGCTACCTAGCGTAAACAAAGGGCTTTTTTACACAAGCCCTTAATCAATGGGTTTGATCTAGCCGCTATTTGCGTGAATTTTTTACCATTTCATAGGCAGCTTGTATTTCTTGTGTGCGCTCTTTGGCGTGCTCAATCATTTCGTCGGGTAGGCCTTTAGCACTGAGTTTATCTGGATGATGTTGGCTCATTAGTCGACGATAGGCTTTTTTCACTTCCGCGTCTGTCATTTCAGGGGTGGCCCCAAGCGCTTCGTATGCCGCCTTTAACAAATCTTTTGAGGCCATGTTATCCGCGCCTTGGTGGCCCTGACTAAAGTGCGCTTGCTGTTTCACCTGTATATGCAGTGCATCAAATTCCGCTTGCGATATACCCAGTTGTTCACAAACCGAAAAAACAAAATTCTTTTCTGCGGTACTGAAATGACCATCCGCGTAGGCAGAGACCAAAAGTACTTCTAGCAAAGTACGTGTCAGCTCACTGGTGCCTGCTACCAGCTTAAACGTATTCAATACTTGGGATAAATCAAAATTATCCGACTTGCCTTCGTTAAACAGCTTTTTGGCTTGCTCTTGTGCCGCGGGCGACAATCTTAGACGGAGCATAACCGCCTGAGCCAACTCAATTTCTGCTTTGGTGACTTGACCATCAGCCTTAGCAAGACGGCCCATCAAAAGAAACAAGGTTCTAAAAAACGTCTCTTGTTGCAAGCGACGTTTGGCGTACCCTTGACCAAAACGACCTTTTTTCTGAGCGTTATCAATCATGCTACCGACAAAAAAACCAATCAGGGCGCCTATAAAACCAGCCAAAATAAAACCCAAAATGGCGCAAACAATTTTCCACATAAAGATATTTCTCCAGAATCGGTAGCCCCTATGGGCCTGCATAGATTATCATTTGTCGCCTAACGTCGGCCCTTACTTGGGTCTTATCCGATTTCGGACAACAACTTTGGTGACAAGTATACCCTGCATGGCTAAGCATTTACGTACCTACGCCGTATTTTTTCAAAGTCTTTTCGTCTTGCCTATGGCATATGGTGAAGTGGAACAATGGGACTGGGTTCCACGAGCGTCTTTAACCGCCCAGCAACAAACGGACCTAAACCGTTATTGCCAAGGGTCATATGTGAACCGCTGGCAAGCCACTGATGTAACCGGCACTCAACTGACCGCTGACCTCATTTTTAGAGACGAACAAGGGGTCACTCACCTAAAAGGCGATGCCAATATTTTACAGCCTGAGTCAGCGTTATCAGCAGACAGTATTGAGGGCGTGCCTGAAGAATATTACTTAGCAAACCAAGATGTGACGTTACGAACTAACGACCAACTCATTCGAAGCTCAAGCGGTTACATTTCCAGCGACTCGTCAACCACAGAATTTAAAGAGGCGGCTTTTTTAAGCCACTCCTCTGGTGCTCGAGGCGAAGCACAATTATTATCCAGTAACCAAGAGGGCGTTGTTTTTATCGAGGATGGTTTTTTTACCACCTGTGAACCCAACGAAGAAAGCTGGAAACTGTATGGCAGTTCGATCAAGTTAGACACTGTTAGCGGATTTGGCACCGCTAAACATATACAAATACACATCGCTAACGTGCCCGTGTTTTACTTTCCATGGCTGCGCTTTCCTATTGATGATCGTCGCCAAAGTGGCTTTTTATTCCCTAGCTTTGGGTTCTCTAGTAAAGATGGGATAAGTGTTTCTGCCCCAGTTTATTGGAACATCGCAGAAAACTACGACGCGACCATCACACCACATTTTATTCAAGAAAAGGGAGAAGGCATTGACTTAGAATTTCGTCACCTAAGTCCTTTTGGTGAAACACTTTACGAACAGTCCACGTTTTCAGATAACCTTGAAGGTGAGCAGACACTCTTAAAACTCACGACAGAACAACGCTTTAATAAGCATTTTAACGCGGGTTT
>CAZBUC010000103.1:0-7924 GCA_964494965.1 uncultured Maribrevibacterium sp. | reverse complement strand
GGAGTACCCGCTGCCCAAACAAAACCAAGTGATAGGTTACCTGCCGTACCGTTAGCCACACTGCGGACTTGTTCCTGGATTTTTTCCCAGTTCTGTAATAGCGCTCTGGCTTGAGGTAAAAACACTTCTCCTGCAGGCGTCAGAGAGACTTTTTGGCTGCTGCGCTCAAACAGCACGGCTCCAAGCTCATCTTCAATGGCTTTGATTTGTTGGGACAAAGGTGGCTGGGCAATATGCAAGCGAGCCGCAGCGCGTCCAAAATGCAGCTCTTCCGCTACGGTAATAAAATAATTCAGTTTTCTAAAGCGCATGATATCTTTTTCATATTAAGCATGTGATTAACATATATTAGACATAATGATGCGCTTTTCCTATCTTAGCCTGACAAAATAATTCTAAGTTAGGTGAGATACCATGAGCAGAGAAAAAATCGACGGACAGCTATTCAGTTACACAGGCCCAGCTTTTCATTACATCAATGAAGAAGAACGTCACTTCTTCGCCAAAGAGCCAGCGCAGTTTCGTGTGAACCTAATTGGTTGCGGCATGATTGGCATGGAACACATGCGTGTGGCGACTCGCGTTGGTCGTTCTGCTATTCATGGTGTGTTCGATTTAAACGAGCGCAGCGTTAAAGTGGCAAAAGAAGAATTCGCTAAAATTACCGATGAAGACTTCAAAGTCTACGACAGTCTACAAGCGGCGTGTAATGCCCCAGAAGTTGACGGTATTTTAATTTGTACGCCTAACTTTACTCATCTTGACGTTCTAAAAGTGGCGATCAAATCGGGCAAACACATCTTCATGGAAAAGCCGATGGCGACCAAGTTAGAAGATGCTTACGAAATCACTAAAATGGCGAAAGAATACGGCGCGGTTTTGCAGATTGGTTTGCAGTATCGTTATAAATCTATTTACTCCGAAGCCATTCACGAAGTACTAGAACGTAAAGCAGTCGGTGAAGTGAAAATGATCAACATCATGGAGCACCGTATTCCCTTCCTTGATAAAGTGAATCAGTGGAATAAATTCTCTAAATTCTCTGGCGGAACGCTGGTGGAAAAATGCTGTCATTATTTTGATTTGATGAACTTGTTTGCTCAATCTCGCCCAGTACGTGTTTATGCCAATGGTTCTCAGTCGACTAATTTCCGTAATTTCGAATTCAAGGGCGAAAAATCTGACATTCTGGACAGTGCTTTTGTCACGGTTGAATACGCCAATGGCGTTCGCGCAGGTTTCAACCTTTGCATGTTTGCTCCTATGTTCCATGAGGAGCTATTGGTGTGTGGTGATGAAGGTCGAGTGAAAGCCGCTGAGATTGAAGACTTCAGCGAAAACGCACGATTGCGTACCGAAATGGAAGTCTTCTGTGGTCAGAATCGTCCGTCTAAAACATCACAGCCAAGCTACCCTAAATTGATCGAAGCATCTGGTCACAATGGCGCCACTTGGTTTGAACACATTGCTTTTGCTGATCAAATGGCAGGCAAAAAAACCAACAGCGCGACGGTAGAAGAAGGTTTCTGGTCTGTTGTGGTGGGTTGTGCAGCGGAAGAATCGGTAAAAACCGGCAAGATTATCGACGTGGCTGAATTGCTTAAATCAAAAGGGATCAATCTTTAAAGTAGTCAATTTTATTTATGAGGCTTAAATAAAAAATGGATGATCGATGATCATCCATTTTTTTTAATGACAACTTGCTTGGCCTTTAGATTACGCCCAACTCTACCAAGCGTTCATGTAAGTAACTTTTTGCGGTATGGCGTTCCGACAAAACGACTTCGGGTTTTGGATGAAGGAACAAGGGCAGAGAAATCCGTGATTTGGTTTTGTCTGCGCCTTCGGGGTTGATGACTCGGTGAGACGTTGACGGGAAATAGCCACCAGACGCTTCTTGCAGCATGTCGCCAATGTTGATAATGAGCGTACCAAAGTCGCATGGAACGTCCATCCAAGTACCGTCTTTGGCTTTCACCTGCAAACCAGGTTCGTTTGCAGAGGGTAAAATGGTTAATAAATTAATGTCTTCGTGGGCGCCAGCGCGGATTGCGCCAAGTTCTTCATCCCCCTTAAGTGGCGGGTAATGCAAGACGCGCAGTAAGGTTTGGTCACTGCCGTCTACCATGCTAGAAAGCGATTGTGAGTAATGCTTAGCAACGTCAGCAGGGGAGTGTTTTTCCACCCAGGCCAGTAACTCTGCCGCCAGGTGTGTTGCTTCGGCGTAATATTGTGCCAGCATGGCCTTGTGGGCTGGTGGACATTGTCCCCATGGGTAGTAGTGGAAGTATTCTTTAATGTCTTTTTTTGTGTGGCCTTTTGCGGTTTCAGACACATCAGCGGGGAAAAAGCCGTCTTGGGTGCCTTTATTATAGCGGTACTGGTGTTTGTCTTCGCTGTCAAAAAAGGTCTGCCATTCTTGGTAAATGGCGCTGACCAAGCTTTGCTGGATAGGGTGGTTTTTCAACACACCAAAGCCGGTTTCTCGAAGGGATTTTACAAAGTCTTGTTGTGCTGTATCGCTGTGGTAGTCAATCGCTTGCAGTTGCATGGTGTTTTCCTTGTTGCCAATGGTGGCATGAGCCGTTTTTATTCAGTTGAGATGGGGGCCTTGCTGTCGCAAAACACCCAGTCATGAAGAAATAGCATTCTGATTGGAAAACTAAGAAGACCATCCGCTGTGGAAGAAGTAGCGTAAATCGACCGTTTCGGCTTGAAAATGATGAAACCACTGCGCCAAACTCATCACTTGAGCACCATCAAGCAGGTCGGCGTGAGCCATTCTTGTGTGTGCTTGGTTGGATGAAAGGGTAAGCATGTAAGTAGTCTCAAGTTTAAAAACATCGCCAGTTTACTGCTTGGAATCGAGCTTTTGAAGTGTTTTGACCAGAGTTTTCGCAATAAATTGTGTTTTGGGGCTAGGTTATTTTTTATCTTTCTCTATACTGAAGGGGTCGGTCGTTAATTTACCGTCTTCTCAATTGCACTTCTCTACTGTCTATTTTGCCTCTTTGGCATCTTGTTGTTTTTAGATCCAAGTACTTCTTAAGTTTAAGTAATCAGCGCCATGTTTGCGTTGTCATCAATTAAAGAGGGCCCATGACTATGAATGCATTTTTCGACTCGTTTAAAAATCACTTCTTAATTTCTATGCCACATTTAAATGATCCACATTTTGAACATACGGTTATTTATCTTTGTGAACACAACAGCGAAGGTGCGATGGGTATTATTGTCAATCGTCCTGCCAATGTGGATTTTACGGAACTGGCTGACCACTTGGGTTTGACTATTTATGCCCCGTTATTGCGCTCGGAGCCTATCTATAATGGTGGGCCAGTGGAAGCGGAGCGCGGTTTTATCCTGCATACGGCGGATAAATCTTGGGAACGAACACTACGTGTGACGGATGAGATCTCACTGTCTGCTTCCTTGGAAGCGTTAGAAGATATAGCGCAAGGGCAGGGGCCAGAAGCGTTCCGTATTACGCTGGGTTGTGCGGGTTGGGATGCTGGACAGTTAGAATCCGAGATTGCCAATAATGATTGGCTGGTATGTGAAGCGGATTTAGACGTATTATTCCATACACCAAGCGATATGCAATTTACCGCGGCGACACGCGTACTGGGGATTGATATGGCACGACTTTCACCGGATATAGGGCATGGTTAATGACGGCGACATCGTCTTCGAATAATGATCATAAGCCCAATACTGCTCGTTCAGTATTGGGCTTTGATTTTGGTACAACACGCATCGGCGTCGCGATTGGACAAACGATAACCGGGACCGCGCAACCACTGGCGCCTATTAAAGCAAAAGAGGGCATTCCGAATTGGGATGAGATCGCTCGTGTTGTGGAAGAATGGCAACCTGATGCGTTTGTGGTTGGTTTGCCATTAGACATGGACGGTGCTGAAAATGAAATGTGCCAGCGGGCGCGTAAGTTTGCTAAACGGCTCCATGGACGCTTTAATCTGCCTTATTATATGGTAGACGAGCGATTGTCTTCCTATGAAGCCAAAGGACAGGTGATTGCCCGTGGAGGCCATCGCAATTTTAAAGAAAACTCCGTAGATGGTTTGGCTGCTCAGATGATTTTAGAAACCTGGTTTGCTGAAGCCATCTAGGATTTGCACATATGAGCGAATTGAGTAACGAGGTATGAGGGAATAATGAAGTTAGATTTAGAGCGCTCTCTTGCGTCAATGAAAACACAATTGGCGGCGTACTGTGAGAAGAAAAACATTGAAAACGCCATTGTCGTTGGTATTCATACTGGTGGTGTTTGGGTAGCTGAACAATTACTGTCTGCGGTGCCTACTAACGAGCCGTTAGCCACGTTAGATATCACGTTTTACCGCGATGACTTTACCAAAGCGGGGTTAAATCCTAAGGTCAATCAGACGTCTTTGCCTGCGATTGAAGATCGTCATGTGATTCTTGTGGATGATGTGTTGATGTCTGGACGCACGGTTCGAGCCGCGATGAATGAGATTTTTGACTTCGGTCGACCTGCGAGTATTACCCTCGCCATTCTATATGACCTGGGGCAGCATGAGTTGCCGATTGCGGCCGACATTGTCGGTGAGCAGTTAACGCTTAATCCTGATCAAAGAGTCAAGCTGACAGGGCCTCAACCGCTGAGTGTTTGCTTGACTGACGCCCATTAAAATGGCGACCAAGGCTTTATTTTTTGTTAAACACAGACGACAATTAGCCTATGAATAGGTTTGACGGTAGTGTTTTGCGTGTAATACATCTTGCCCTAGCAAAAGGGCGAGACAGCCGTTTTATGCCATTGGTGCCCAGTTGTAGCTTGTCTGCGCTGGGCATTTTCTTATTTAGAACACATAATAAAAAGACGATTTTGTCTTTGCAGTTTAAGGAAAGCAAACCATGATGCGATCCGAGCCTCGGGCAGTACAGCTAAATGAACACGGTCAGCTTAAGCATTTTTTAACGCTGGACGGTCTCGATAAAACTCTGTTAACAGAGATTCTGGATCGAGCAGAATCTTTTCTTTCAATGGGTGAACAGTCGGTTAAGAAAGTCCCTCTTTTACGTGGTAAGACCGTCGTTAACTTATTTTTTGAAAACTCCACTCGTACCCGTACAACGTTTGAACTGGCGGCCAAGCGTTTGTCGGCGGATGTCATAAATCTGAACATAGAAACATCGGCGACCTCCAAAGGGGAATCTTTGCTGGATACGTTGAAAAATCTAGAAGCCATGCAAAGTGATATGTTCATTGTGCGCCATTCAGACAGTGGTTCGGCACATTTTATTGCTGAGCATTGCACGCCAAATATCGCAATTATTAATGCTGGCGATGGTCGTCATGCTCATCCCACTCAGGCTATGCTAGATATGCTGACAATTCGTCGGCACAAGGGCGGTTTTGAGGGGTTAAAAGTCGCCATTGTCGGCGATATTTTGCATTCTCGGGTGGCTCGTTCGCAGTTGCAAGCCTTGACCACTTTGGGGGTCAGTGAAGTGCGCTTAGTAGGCCCTAAGACCTTGGTGCCCAGTTTCTTTGCCGAAATGGGAGCAACCATTTGTCATGATTTAGAAGCCGGTCTGAAAGACGTGGATGTGATCGTGATGTTACGTCTGCAGAAAGAGCGTATGAAAGGCGCTTTATTACCAAGCGAGAGTGAGTTTTATCGTTTGTATGGTCTAACGGTCGAAACGCTGGCGTGGGCAAAGCCGGACGCTATTGTTATGCACCCAGGGCCGATTAACCGCGGTGTGGAGATCTCTTCTGAAGTTGCTGATGGCAAACAATCGGTTATTCTGGATCAGGTAACGAATGGGATTGCGGTGCGTATGGCGGTGATGTCTATGGCGATGAGTGGGCAGTTACAAAGTGCTGATTCGTCCGCAGCAGGGGAAGAGAAATAACATGAAATTACGTATTCAAAATGGTCGCTTGATCGATCCAAGTCAGGGTATTGATACGGTAACGGATCTGTTTATCGACAATCAAAAAATTGTCGCGATTGGTCACGCGCCAGAAGGCTTTGACGAGGCGGAAATACTGGATGCCTCGGGGTTATGGGTGTTACCCGGTTTGGTTGATCTTGCCGTGTCGTTACGGGAGCCTGGACAAACGCAAAAAGGCAGCATTGCGACCGAGGGTCGAGCGGCCGTAGCGGGTGGGGTCACCACCTTAATTTGCCCACCCGATACGCGTCCTATTGTCGACACACCAGCGGTTGCGGCGCTCATTCAGGACAAAGCCGACGACGCTGGCATGGCCAATGTATTTCCATTAGGGGCTCTTACTCAGGGGCTCGAAGGCGCACAGCTAAGCAATATGGTGGCGTTGACTGACGCGGGTTGTGTGGCTCTGTCAAACCATCGCCATCCTATGGCCAGCACCAAGGTGCTAGCACGCGCGCTTGAGTATGCGGCTACCCACGATTTGTTAGTGGTATTTCATCCTGATGAGTCGAGCCTTTCTGAAGGGGGCTGCGCCCATGAAGGGTTAGTATCCACTATGCATGGCTTGGCTGGTATTCCGGAAGAAGCCGAAACAATTGCACTAATGCGAGATCTCTTGCTGGTTGAAAAAACCGGTGTGCGTGCGCATTTTGCGCGCTTGTCTTGTGCAAAGTCGGTTGAAATGATTGCGAATGCTAAAGCGTCGGGTCTTGATGTCACCGCCGATGTTGCCGTGCACAACTTGTTGCTTAACGATCAAGTATTGAGTCGATTTGATGGCCAATACCACGTCTTGCCCCCCTTACGAAGTGACGAAGATCGCTTAACCTTGATCGAAGGGATCAAGGCTGGGGTGATTTCGGCTATCTGTTCCGATCATCAACCCCATGAAAAAATGGCAAAAATTGCGCCCTTTGCGGCTACAGAGCCTGGCATGGCGAACGTTGAAATACTCTTACCTTTAGCCATGCAGCTGATGGACGAAGGTGATTTAGACTTTTCAACGGTGTTAACCTGTTTAACTTCAGGTCCTGCAGGGTGTTTTGGTTTGGAGGCAGGCTCCTTGTCTGTGGGCAGTTTTGCAGATTTTATCTTGTTTGATAGTACGGCCCGTTGGGTATGGTCCTATGAAACGCGCAAAACCAAAGGCCATAACTCACCGTATTTAGAAGAAGAATTTGTCGGCCGTGTGATGGCCACTTATATCTCGGGCCAACGGGTTTATCAGGTTGTTTGAGATAAAAAGCTGAGATAAAGAACAGACAAACATATAAAAGGTAAGGATGTTGTACAGCGCCTTACCTTTTAAGTTTTTAATACTTTGGATCGATAGGATAGTGGCTTATGTCCAATGACGCCTCGAAACGAGAGCTTAAGGAACCTGCGTTAGTGAAAAGTCGTACTGTCTCGCTAGAGCATGAAATGCTCAAAAAAATACACAGCGACACACCGCATATTTTGCAGGCTTTGTCTCAAGGGACGTTACTGCGTTCACTGTTTAATCGTGCCGAGGCAAATCTTAAGGCCTTATTGCCTCACGCTTATTGTTTGTTCATTACCTGTGATAAACAGTGTGCTAACTGGCATCTGCCTCAACAAGATGCGACGAACCGTGTCTTGTTAAATCGCCATGGTCGTTTGTCGTTTATTCCTCAGGCGGTGATTACTTTTGCGGCCAGTTTATCTTGTCCTGTACGTTACTTTGAGGGTGTCAGGCAAGCGTCAGATTGGAGCGTATGGTCGTCTTTTTTCGCTGAAAATGCGTTCGAAGAGGTCGCTATGACGAGTGCTGTGGATCATCACGGTACTGTCTATCTTGCTTTGGTATTTCAGAAACCGGCGCATCGCTTGGAGGAGTCGCTTATAGAGCTGGCGTTGAGCCATTACACGGCTCTGATAAGAGCCATTTTTGAGCGTGAAAAAGCGGACTTTTTGCTGTTAGAAGAAAATTATCGAGATCCCTCTACTGGGCTATTGC
>CAZBUC010000102.1:0-7932 GCA_964494965.1 uncultured Maribrevibacterium sp. | reverse complement strand
AAAAGGCGGTGTAATGTTTGAATGAGCTCTTTTACTCTGACATCGCCTATCGAGTAATAAATGGTTTGCGATTCCCGACGGGTACTGACAAGGCCGTCTTTTCTTAGTACAGCAAGGTGCTGCGACAGAGCTGACTGGCTTAGTGGCAGCTTTTCATTCAAAGCTGTGACAGACAATTCTTGATCCAGCAAATGACACAAAATCATCAATCGATTTTCGTTACTCAGTGCTTTTAAAAAGACCGCGGCTTGAGAAGATTGTCGCAGCATGTCTTCCATGGTGAGAGTGTTGCTCATTATTATTCTCTTATAAAAAGGACAAATAGTTGGGCCTGTTTTTCAAAAAGCATCCACATTATCTGTGGATAAACCCGGTAGTGAATAACCATAACGACCACATAGCAGTGCTAAGAGGCCATTTATTGGCGCTGTATGTTATTCACACAGCGCGTATTGAACCCTGCAATATTTTGATGTTATGCCTCGAGGTTAAAGCGAGACCAAATGGGGGCATGGTCAGACGGCTTTTCTAAACCGCGCAGATCATAGTCGACATCGGCTTCTTCTAAGAAGGGCGTAAGACCATTAGAAGATAAGATAACATCAATGCGTAAACCTCTTTTCGGTGTGTCTTCAAAGCCTTTTGAGCGATAGTCAAACCAACTAAATCGATCATTTTTAGTCGGGTTGAGTTGGCGATAGGTGTCGGTAAGACCCCAATTCACCAAGGTAGAATACCATTCTCTTTCTTCTGGTAAGAAGCTGCATTTACCGGTTCTTAGCCAGCGTTTGGCATTCACTTCACCAATGCCTATGTCTAAATCGGTGGGCGAAATATTAATGTCCCCCATGACGATGATTTTTTCTTCTGGAGAATGGTCAGCTAGATATGCCATTAAATCCGCATAGAACTTTCTTTTAGCAGGAAACTTGGTTTCGTGATCACGACTTTCACCTTGGGGAAAGTAGCCGTTAAGCACTTTCACAGGTCCTTGAGGTGTATCAAACGTCGCGATAATCATTCGACGCTGTGCGTCTTCATCGTCACCAGGAAATCCGTATTCCACTTTAATCGCTTCTTGTTTGCTAAAAATCGCCACGCCGTAATGAGATTTTTGACCAAAATAGTAGGCATGATAGCCAACAGAGGCAGGGATCTCATGAGGAAAAGCCTCATCATGGACTTTGATTTCTTGTAAGCCAATAACGTCCGGTGCGTGCTTCTCAACCAGCGCCGCGATTTGATGGGGGCGAGCACGCAAACCATTGATATTAAAAGAGACAAATTTCACAGGAATTCCTAGTTCAACAAATTTTGTCAATCATACCTTTATGTGAAGCTGGCTTAAAGCAGTTACGTTCCCCCTATGAAGATCTTTTAACTTCTTGAGTATGCCCTGTTACACTGTGGAAAGAGTTTAATTCAAAAAATTGGAGATCAAGATGTCCTATCAGTATGATTTATTTGTAATTGGTGCAGGGTCAGGTGGTGTTCGTGCGAGCCGTGTAGCGGCATCGAAGGGTTATAAAGTGGCCGTTGCAGAAGGTAGTGCGCTAGGTGGAACCTGCGTGAACATCGGCTGTGTGCCGAAAAAGCTGTTTGTTTATGGTTCGGAATTTGGTCATGGCTTCGATGAAGCGGCAGGTTTTGGTTGGTCTCACCAAGGGGTTGAGTTTAACTGGTCCGTTTTACGTGACAATAAGACCAAAGAGATTGAGCGATTAAATGGCATTTATGGCAACTTGCTGAGTAACGCGGGTGTTGAATTGATTTCTGGCTACGCGAGTTTTGTCGATGCGCATACCGTGATGGTAGATGGTAAAACTTATACAGCAGAGCGTATTCTGATCGCGGTCGGCGCCAAGCCGTTTATCCCTGAATTCAAAGGCAGCGATCTGGTCGTCAGCTCTAACGAAATGTTTTTCTTAGAGGAATTACCTAAAAAAGCCCTTGTAGTGGGTGGTGGTTATATTGCCGTGGAATTTGCCGGTATTCTGAATGGCTTAGGTGTGGAAACCAGTCTTGTCTACCGTGGCGATCAGTTGCTGCGTGGCTTTGACCAAGATGTGCGTGATTTCGCCTGTGAAGAATATAAAAAATCTGGCATTGATGTTCGACTAAATACCGACGTTGATTACATTGAATTAGCTGACGCGTCGCATCCACAAGGTGCGCGAACCGTGTATTTTAAAGATGGCCATTCAGAAGAATTTGGTTTGATCCTTTATGCAACCGGTCGAGTGCCAAACGTGGCTTCTTTAGAACTAGAAAGCGCTGGTGTTGAAACCGGAAAAAATGGCGCTGTGATCGTTGATAAAAACTTCACCACCTCCGCACAAAGCGTTTTTGCTTTGGGCGATGTGACCGACCGTATCCAGTTAACGCCCGTTGCCATCAAAGAAGCCATGGCGTTGATCGCTTATTGGTTTGAAGGCAAAGAAGTGACCTTAGACTATGACAATATCCCCACCGCTGTATTTAGCCAACCAGCCATAGGTACCGTCGGTTTAACCGAACAAGAGGCAGAAAAACGAGGTATAGACTTCCGCGTTTATCAAACGGACTTCCGCCCAATGAAACACACACTCAGTGGCGGCACTTCACGTACCTTGATGAAGTTACTGGTCAACAACGCTGACGATAAAGTGATTGGTGCGCACATGGTAGGCGATTACGCTGGCGAAATTATCCAAGGTCTGGGCATTGCGATTAAAGCAGGGGCGACCAAGGCTGACTTTGACGATACCGTGGGCGTACACCCAACCAGCGCGGAAGAGTTTGTGACCTTTTCGGCTGCGTCTTTAAAACAATAAAAAGAGGGCATTATGAACCAAATACTTAGTGCGCTGCAGCCGGAAGCGGTATGGCGTCATTTCCAAACCTTGTGCAACACACCGCGCCCGTCTTATCACGAGGCTGAACTTCGCGATCAATTAGTGCAATGGGCGCAAAGCTTACACTTGGAAACCTATATTGATCCTGTAGGCAATTTGCTGATTCGCAAAGCCGCGAGCAAGGGCATGGAAGACAGAGAAACTGTCGTCTTACAAGGTCACTTGGACATGGTGGCGCAGAAAAGTGCTGATATTGAACACGACTTCACCAAAGACCCGATTGTCACCCAGGTGATTGATGGTTGGGTTTACGCCACCGGAACCACCCTTGGTGCTGACAATGGTATAGGCGTCGCCGCCGCTATGGCGGTGTTAGAAGCGACCGATTTAGTGCATGGGCCTATTGAAGCCTTGTTTACCATCGAAGAAGAGACCAGCCTACGGGGTGCTCTACAACTCGAAGAAGGTATTTTAAAGGGTAAGATCTTATTGAACTTGGACTCTGAAGATAGTGGCGATGTGTACATTGGCTGTGCGGGTGGTATGGACATCAATGTGGAAAAACACTATGCCGTTATCGTGGCTGACAGCGACAAAAAAGCGTTTAAGATCACTGTCTCTGGTTTGCGTGGTGGGCATTCTGGCTTAGATATTCACAAAGGTAGAGCCAATGCGAACATTTTGATAATTCGTTTACTGAATTTATTAAAAGAAAAATGTGACTTTGGCTTGAGTTCGTTCAACGGCGGTACATTACGCAATGCCATTGCCCGAGATGCCACAGCAACCATCAACGTAAGCAATCAAGATCAGGCCCAGCTCTTTGCCTTTATCGAAGCGTTTGAAAAAGCCACGCAAGCGGAGTTTTCCGCGACAGAAGCCAATTTAACCGTCACGCTCGCCCCGGCGGACTTGGATTCAGAATTAGAGCCCAATGCCAAAGAGTCATTATTAAATGCTCTGTATTGCGCGCCCCACGGTGTCCATCGTATGAGTGCCGACTTGCAAGGCGTCACAGAAACGTCGTGCAACTTCGGTGTGATGAATCTCTACAACACCGATGACGGTAAAAAAGCGTTTGAGGCGTGTTTGTTAGTGCGATCCTTAGTGGACTCAGCCGTAGAGCACCTTGCTTACGTGGCAAAATCGGCCTTTTCCTTGATCCAAGCGGACGTGAAATTAGAAAATGGCTATCCTGGCTGGCGTCCTGATCCAAATGCCGGTTTGCTCAAGCATTTTTTAACCGTCCACACTGAAGTAATGGGGCAAGAAGCCAATGTAAAAGTCATCCACGCTGGCCTAGAGTGCGGCATCATAGGCGCGAAATACCCTGGAATGGAAATGGTCTCCTTTGGCCCTAATATTCGCGGTGCCCATTCACCGACAGAGCGCATGGAAATCGACTCCGTTGGGGATTTTTGGCGACTGCTCGTCGCGTTATTGGCGTCTGTTCCCTATGTTGTCTAGCTTGATTTTATTATCCTGATTTTCGAAATAGCAAAGAGATTTTTTGCAGGATTATTCACGATAGTGAAATAGTAGGTTAACAGGATGTGTATTGATCGCAGTGGGTGGTAAGCCTAGACTGGACAACATCGAATAGGGTCTGTTTAGCAATGTGCAAACAGACCCATTAACCCTGTTGAAAGGTTTAACCTCATGCTACCTACATACTTTATTTCCCACGGCGGCGGCCCATGGCCTTATATCCCAGACATGCGTGCCGTCTTCATTCATCTTGAAGCCTCCTTGGTCAAAATGACCGAAGACTTATTGGAAAAGCCCAAAGCCGTTCTTATGATTTCTGGTCACTGGGAGCGCAACACCTTTGGTGTTCAATCCAATCCAGCCCCCGGTATGGAATACGATTATTACGGTTTTCCAGCGCACACCTATAAAGTAACATACCCAGCACCCGGTGCCCCTGATGTAGCGGCTCGCGTTGCTGAACTGATTAAAAATGCCGGTTTCCCCGTTGATTTAGACAACAAAAAAGGCTTTGATCACGGCGCTTTTGCTCCTATGGCTGTGATGTACCCAGAGGCGGATATGCCATTAGTGCAGCTGTCGTTAAAGTCGAACCTAAATCCAGAAGAGCATATGGCATTGGGGCGAGCGTTAGCGCCATTGCGTGAAGAAGGAGTATTAATCGTCGGCAGTGGTCTAAGCTTTCACAACTTGGGGTTGCGTGGTCCAGACGCCATTACACCGTCAAATGGCTTTGACGCTTGGTTGCAAAACACCTTGTTGGAATTAGAACCCGCACAGCGCAGCGAACGTATAGTCGCATGGGATAAGGCTCCGTACGCTCGTATTGCTCATCCTAGAGAAGATCATTTGATCCCGCTAATGGTCGCGCTTGGGGCCGCTGAAAACGGCACGGCCCGTTGCGTTTACCACGACCAAGGTCTTTTTGGTGGTTGGACAGCCTCAAGCTTTCGGTTTGATTAGGGCTTTTAACCCCGTTTTGTTGTGTACTTCTTGGTGGCTCTGGATCGAAAGCCCGATCTAGCGCCTACCTGCTTAATGCGGCCTTTCATCTCTAGCATGGCGATCTTGGTTTTCTTATGAGACGCGGCCAGCTTTTTTAACCCTTCTATCTCATTCAACGCCTCAGCAAACTGTTTTTGCGCAAGCAGAATATCTACAATGTCCTGCATCTGTTTAATCAGCCGCGCATGATCAACCTCAACCGAATCAAGGCTCATATTAAACGCATCTCTGCGAGCGGCTAACCCCTCAGAACTATCGATAGAATGGTCAGCAGACTCGGCAATGGGGGCAACGGACGGCGTCAGTGTCGTCATAAAAACCTTAATAAACGTGAAATAATAGAGCCCTGTATTTTACGGGCAAACCTAGGCTAGGCCAAGTAGGGCCAACAACCTAAAAAACGCCTAAACTCAGCTCATACGCCTTCATCAATACCGACATCGCATACGGGATCTTTTAAGTTATTAATGGCCAATTAACAATAACTGTATATATGTACAGTTGTTGTTGGTGCTGCCAAAATTAAGCCCGAGCAGTGCCATAAATCATCCTAATCTCACTGGTTCACACTGGCAGCCGATGAGAAAGCGCTTTAATATCAAGGAATATGATTTTTCTTATGCGTTTAAAGTTTACTTGAAGGAGAGGGTGCTTGCCGCAGATAACCAGTGTGCCATTAGGAAGCCAGATTGCCGATCTGATTCCGGGTTCGTATTTTTATGATGCTTGGCAGGTGCAAGTTTCACAAACTCACCTTTCCGCTTTTGAGCACTTCTTAAAAGCCGCTAAAAAGACCCCTCGTTGGGTTAGTATGTGTATGAGCATTCGCAATCGCGTGGTTGGGCTCTTTGGTTTGAAAAATCTAGGCAACCTAGACGATGTCACCACCATTAGAGACGCAGATACCTACAAAGCTGGCGACAGAGTGGGGATCTTCACCCTATATGAAAATACATTCGATGAAGTCCTTCTTGGAGACAAGGACAAACACCTTGACGTCACCCTCTCTGTGCATCGTTCTGTGATTAACGAGCGTGTCTTCATAACGATAACCACAGTGGTCAAAGTACATAACGCGCTGGGGAAAATCTACATGATTCCAGTCACACCGATGCACCGCATCATTGTTCCATCTGTATTGAAAACCATCGCACAGGACACCACTATCAGCTAACCGCACCAAAAAGGGTTGGTTAACATTCGTTTACAGTGCCATTTATGGTGGATCTCTATGAGTTATACCTTGCTCGTTTACTTGCATCTGGCTACTGTTGTGCCAGCATTTTTCATTGGTACTTATCTGTTGCTGTATCGCAAAGGCACTATAGTTCATAAGCTGCTGGGGAAGGTCTACATGCTGCTTATGCTGCTGACAGCTTCCATTACTCTGTTTATGGGTTCAGCACTGGGGCCAGTGTTACTGAATCATTTTGGCTTAATCCACCTGTTTAGCTTATTAGTCCTTTACTCAGTCCCCGCCGCGTATATTGCCGCTAGGAAAAACGACATAAAGGCACACCGAAGTAACATGATTGGCGTATACGTCGGAGGCATTTTAATCGCAGGGGCTTTTGCATTTATGCCCGGACGGCTCCTTCATTCATGGCTTTTTTGACAGCGCGTTCTTCATACTGACGAGCAATCAACACCACCGCCATTCCCGCGAAGGTGGGTACCCTTGGCCCTAACTGCCAAAACCGAAGCAAAATAACCACATTGTGAACAAATAAACAAAACTGTACACATATACAGTTTATTTTTAAAACCACCAAATTCCTGCTCGGTTTGTGCAATTAATAATCATAATCTTGCCCGTTTACACTGGCACCCAACCAAAAAGACCTTTAGTATCAATGAATAACAAACCACACCATCAAAATAACGTGCTGTGGATAAAAGGCATAACCCGCACGCTCGGATTTCCAATTAACCAGCCTGTGGGAAAAGATAAAAAAACACCATAAAATCAGTCTTTTATAGGGATTTATATGGAAATCAAAAACAGTGTAGATGCGCATGCGCATTAACAAAATGTTATGCATATAGGGTAAACATTGATGGATAATATTAAGAAAGTTTACTTGTGGATAATAAAGTCTATTCGCAGTTTAGATGAAACTGTTTGTGAACAGTTTGAATCTGTGGTTGGAAAGTCGAATGACGATACAACAAAGAACCTATATAAGATTTTCAGATTTGCACTGATTGCTTCGCTAATAGTGTTCTTAGTGAATTTACTGTTAAGAGCTGGTTTTCTTCCTTCAAGTAATTGGAAGTTAGGTGAGTTTGGGGATTTTTTTGGTGGAATTTTAAATCCAATCCTTACCTTTTTAATGTTTATTGGTCTGATTATCACCATAGTTGTTCAAAAAACAGAACTTTCATTAGCCAGAGAGGAATTTAGCCGAACTGCAAACTCGCTTCATGAACAAAGTAAGTCTTCAAAAAAACAAGTTTTTGAAAATACATTCTTTAACCTTCTTAAAATACATGCTGACACTTTAGAGTCATTAAAGTTTAACGATAAATTATTGTGTTGTGCAATAAATGGTAAGCGCCAATTAATCCACGTAATTCCAACTTAGTTTCATGGCACTCATAATGC
>CAZBUC010000101.1:0-7945 GCA_964494965.1 uncultured Maribrevibacterium sp. | reverse complement strand
TTAAGTTAGGTTGTTTTGCAAATGTTTGCTGAGCAGTTTCTGTAAGCGTAACTATACCAATCTGCTTATAACTAACAAGACTAAAGGTTGTGTATATCTAGTCTGATTTAGTATATAGATAATAAGTTATGCTTATATAAGTTCGGTCTATGTTTTTTTCATAATACCAATGCCCACCTTATTAATAATCTTTCTCATTTACTAAGGTGGGCACGGGTATCTATCGCATTTTTTAGGGTAACTCGAGATCTTCTATCCCTAGATCACGCGTTGACCGGGTTTGGCACCAGCATGAGGTTCAAGCAGATAAATTTCTTCCCCACCTGGGCCAGCCGCCAATACCATGCCTTCTGACAAGCCAAACTTCATTTGACGTGGTGCAAGATTAGCCACCATCACAGTGTGTTTGCCTTCTAGGTCTTCTGGCTTATAAGCTGACTTAATACCAGAGAACACGGTGCGAGTTTCGCCGCCGATATCTAGCGTCAGTTTTAACAGTTTGTTGGCTTTTTCAACGTGTTCAGCTTTGACGATCAAGGCAATGCGCAAATCCACTTTAGCGAAGTCGTCAAAATTGATTTCCTCAGCGATGGGCTCTTTGCTGAGCTCTGTTTCAGCCGGCTGTGCAGCGGCTTTTTCAGCGGCGTCGGCTTGAGCTTCTTCTTTGCCTTCTTCAATCATGGCATCGATTTGTGTTTGCTCAATACGACCCATTAAAGGTTTAAAGGTATTGATCGTACGACCAAACAGCAATTCACTGCGATTGTCCCAAGTCAGTTCTTTACCAAGGAAGGTTTCCGCATCGGCAACCATGTTTGGCATCACTGGCTTCAAGTACGTGGCTAAGATGCTGAATAGGTTCAACGCAACCGTACACACGTCTTGTACTTTCGGTAAGGTGGTTTCGTCTTTTGCCAATACCCAAGGTGCTTGTACAGCAATGTATTCGTTTGCCACATCGGCTAAACGCATCACTTCACGAATGGCTTTACCGTATTCGCGGCTTTCAAAATGCTGAGCGATGATGTCGCCAGAATCGATGAAAGATTGAATCATCTCGCTTTCGCTTTCTTTGCTGGACAATTGACCATCGAACTTTTTGCTAATGAAACTGGCGGTACGGCTGGCAATATTCACCACCTTGCCGACCACATCCGAATTGACGCGCTGAATGAAGTCTTGCAGGTTTAAATCGATGTCGTCCACGCTGGCGTTTAGCTTCGCAGCAAAGTAGTAACGCAAATACTGCGGATCCAAGTGGTTCAAGTAAGTACGGGCTTTAATAAAGGTACCGCGTGACTTGGACATCTTAGTACCATTGACCGTCACATAACCATGGGCATTGACTTTGGTCGGTGTGCGGTAACCCGCACAATCCAGCATGGCTGGCCAGAATAGCGCGTGGAAGTTGATGATGTCTTTACCGATAAAATGGTATAGCTCGGCATCAGAATCTTTTGCCCAGTAATCATCAAAGTTCAAGCCTTCCGTGCGGTCACACAGGTTTTTAAAGCTCGCCATGTAACCAATCGGTGCATCTAGCCAAACATAGAAATATTTGCCTGGAGCATCGGGAATTTCAAAGCCAAAGTATGGCGCATCGCGGCTAATATCCCATTCTTGTAAGCCAGAATCTAACCACTCCGCGAGCTTATTAGCGACCTGATCTTGCAAGGTTCCACTGCGTGTCCACTTGGCTAGAAAATCTTGGAAGTCTGGCAATTTAAAGAAATAATGCTCAGATTCTTTTTCAATCGGCGTGGCGCCCGAGTAGACCGAGCGTGGATTGATCATTTCCATCGGCGTGTAGGTCGCCGAACAGACTTCACAGTTGTCGCCGTATTGGTCTTCTGCTTTACATTTAGGACAGGTTCCCTTGATGAAGCGATCGGCAAGGAACATCTCTTTTTCTGGATCATAAGCTTGCACGATAGAGCGAACCGCAATCTTGCCATTATCACGTAGTGCCGTGTAAATGCGATTTGAAAATTCACGATTTTCATCAGAGTGGGTAGAGTAATAGTTATCGTAACCGATCAAGAAGTCGTTAAAATCGGCCATGTGTTCTCGGCGAACACCGTCAATTAATTCTTCCGACGTTATGCCCTGTTGATCGGCTTTAATCATAATTGCCGTTCCGTGAGCGTCATCCGCACACACCGCAGTACAAAGGTGGCCGCGCATTTTTTGAAAACGCACCCAGATGTCGGTTTGGATGTGTTCCAGCATATGCCCTAGATGGATAGAACCATTGGCGTAAGGAAGGGCGCTGGTGACTAAAATTTTGCGTTGCGTTTGTGCCATTTTTGATAAGCCTGCTGGATTAAAAAAGGTCGGGTATTCTAGCAATAAATAGGCACCGATGACGAATAATTAACGGGCCCTAAATGCGGATACAATAAAGAAAGCGCCATTATAAGACCCCGTTTGTGCTGTGCAAGTCCTAGACTTGCTTTTCGAGTGTTTGCCCCCACACTAAGGGCATAAAACAAATGTACAGAATATCCCCTTACACTTTGCCCTCATTAGGAGCGTTACATGTTAAGCGATGTCCAATTACAGGCGACATTAGAAACCCTTATCGATGACAATACGGACCAAGCATATGGTTCTGTCTGGCAAGTTGTCGCCGATGACAATCGTGTTCACGTCACCTTAACCCTAGGCTATCCAACACAAACACAACAGACGGTTTTAGAGACCAAGATAAAAAAACTCATGGCGGATACGCGTGAATTGGTGTTAGACATAGATTTTCAAATCAAAAGCCACGCCACCCAAGGCAACATCGCCGGGCTAAAAGGTGTGAAGAACATCATCGCCGTAGCATCTGGTAAAGGCGGCGTGGGTAAATCCACCACCACGGTAAACTTAGCGTTAGCCATGGCAAAAGAGGGCGCGCGTGTTGGCATTTTGGATGCGGATATTTATGGCCCAAGCCAAGGCATGTTGCTCGGTTTCGCCGAAGGCACACGCCCTCAAGTTCGTGAAGATAAATTCTTTGTGCCGCCTACCGCGTTTGGCGTGCAAGTGATGTCCATGGCGTTTTTGACGACTAAAGATACCCCCGTTGCTTGGCGCGGGCCAATGGTAACCGGCGCCTTGATGCAGATATTGACCCAAACCGATTGGAATGACCTGGATTATCTATTCATCGATATGCCACCGGGCACGGGCGACATTCAACTGACTCTAGCGCAAAAAGTGCCAGTGGCGGGTTCTGTTATTGTCACCACACCACAAGACATCGCCTTACTGGATGCGCGTCGTGGTATCGAAATGTTTAACAAGGTGAAAATTCCTGTGTTGGGCGTGGTGGAAAACATGTCGACGCACATCTGTTCCAACTGCGGCCATCATGAAGCCATCTTCGGCGACGAAGGCGGTGCCAGCCTAGCAAAAGAATATAACGTCAATGTATTGGGCAAACTGCCATTAAGTCTAGCGATTCGTGAACAGAGCGATGCAGGCCGCCCCATCGTCGTTAATGCGCCAGAAAGTGATACCGCAGGCATTTATCAGTCGATTGCGCGCAAGCTTGGTGCTACCCTTGCATCCCAACAGAATGAACAAATAGCCATGCCGACCATTGGCATGAGCGACGACTGAGGAAAAGTAATGCGTTTGTGTGACCGAGATATTATAAAAGCCCTAGATGAAGGTTCTATTGTGATTGAACCTCGCCCTGATAACAGCGTCATCAGCGGTGTGTCTGTGGATTTGCGATTGGGCAACTCGTTTCGGGTTTTTCAAGGTCACCCAGCACCTTACCTTGACTTAAGCAGCTCAAAAGCCGACTTAAGCAAAGTCATTGAATCCGTCATGAGCGACGAAATTCTTGTCGACGATGGCAAGCCTTTCTTTATCCATCCGGGCGAACTCGTGCTTGGCGTGACCAAAGAATCTGTCACTCTTCCTGACAACCTAGTCGGCTGGCTCGATGGTCGCTCTTCCTTAGCGCGCCTCGGCTTAATGGTTCACGTTACCGCGCACCGCATCGACCCAGGTTGGAGTGGCGGCATCGTTCTCGAATTCCTCAACGGCGGCAAACTGCCTATCGCCCTAAGTCCGGGCATGACCATCGGCGCTATCAACTTCGAAACCATGTCGGGATCGGCGGATCGCCCTTATAACAAACGCGCCAACGCCAAGTACAAAGACCAAACCTCCGCGGTCGGCAGCCGCATCTCCGGCGAGAACTAGTGTTTTAATTCAAACTGTTTTTTTACGCTCAATAGGAAAGAGGCTTCGGCCTCTTTTTTTGTGTTTAATTTCCCTTCCCTTATGTCTTTCAAGCGGGATAAGAAGGGAGTGTTTGGTGTTTAATTTACCTTGAAGTGTTTGCTTTGTGGTTTAATTCATTCATGGTTTTTCATCGAATTTTAATATTACTCCTTTTAGGCAGGCACCATGAATTTAGATAAATCAAAAAAACGCATCGCAAAGAAAGTGAAAATGGGTTTCAAAGGGTATCCGCAATTATCCATTGCTTACTTTGGTGACACCACAGAAACCGCCACAGAGGTGGTGGTCACCTTTATTTCAGAAGAAGGTGCAGAGCCACAGGAGCAGCGTTTTGTCGGGCAGAGTGAGGTTCGCGAAGACGAAGTGATTCAGTCTGCCTTGGTGAAAATCATGGAACGCACGGATGCAAAAAGTGTCATGGAAGCGGACAAGGTTCAGTTGAAAGGCTAACGGCTTTTGTGTCTCTCATTGATGATGTGTTTTTATTAAGTGAACGTTAAGTCTTGAATATTTCATTTATGTTAATGAATTAGGTAAGAAAAAACTAATCGTTAAGTAAGGCGTTAAGTTTTGCTTTGGCAGACTCATTTTTAAAGAAAGTTGATGGTAGGATCTCGGGCCTTGTGTTTGATGTTGGTCGTAGTCATGGTCTGAATAGGGGGTAACGCCACTGAACAGGCCATAATGCTGCGGTTAGCCATTATCAATGTCTGATGGTAACGAGTGCCTATGGACCTCTTTCCATCCAACTATAAAATAATAGATGATGTCTGCTTTATGAAAAATCAAAATACAGCTCCTCAAGAATCTCTTTCTGCTCAGTTCGTTTATCCGAACATGAAAATCGCCTTTGTTTTACTGATTACCTGCTTTGCCGCATGGGGGGTCGCCGCCAATATGACGGATCCCTTGGTAAAAGTCTTCAGCAAGATTTTTACCATGAGTACTTTTGAATCGGCTTTAGTGCAATTTGCTTATTATGGTGCGTATTTTTGTTTGGCACTGCCTGCGGCGTTTATTAATGCCCGTTATTCTTATAAAGCAGGGGTCTTAACCGGTTTAGCCTTGGCTATTTTGGGTGCCTTGGCGTTTTATCCTGCCAGTGTGTCTATGACCTATGGTTTCTTTTTGGCTGCCTTGTTTATTTTGGCGGCAGGCTTATCTATTTTAGAAACCTCGGCGAATCCTTTTGTGATGGCGATGGGGCCAGAGGGCAGTGCGACACGTCGCTTAAATCTAGCGCAAGCCTTTAATCCAGTGGGAACCAATATCGGGGTGTTTTTAGCCGCGACCTTGATCCTGCCTAACCTGAATGTGGCGACGGCCGAAGATAGAGCTAATATGGCGCCAGAAATGCTGCGCGATATCCAATCAGCTGAACTGCATGGTGTGATGACACCTTATGTTGGTATGGCATTCGTGTTGATGATTATTTGGGTGCTGATTTATTTTATGCGCGTACCTAAGCCGACCAGCGCCGTTAAGATTGAATCTTTTGAACCGATTGATTTTAAAGCAACGCTTTGCCGCTTATTCGCCAGAAAGCAATATCGCTGGGGTGTGGTTGCTCAGTTTTTTAACGTGGCGGCACAGACGTGTACATGGACCTTTACCATTCAATATGTACAAGAAACATTGGGTGGCACAGAGGCCAGTGCGGCCGATTACTTGCAATACAGTTTGATCATTTTCTTAGTGTCACGTTTTGTGATGACCTGGTTAATGGGTTACTTCCGCCCAGCCGTGTTGCTGACTATTTTAGCCGTCTTGGGCAGCTTATTGTGCCTTTATGCGGTCATGGTGCCTGGCGTGTCAGGTGTGTGGGCGATTGTGTCTATCTCGGCTTGTTTGTCTTTGATGTTCCCAACAATTTACGGCATTGCTTTAAATGGTCTTGATAAAGATACGAAATTTGGCTCCGCAGGCTTAGTTATGGCTATTCTGGGTGGTGCTATTATGCCGTTAGTCCAAGGTGCCACTATTGATGAGTACGGTGCTATTGTCTCTTATGTTGTTCCTGCAGTGTGCTTCTTAGTTGTTGCGGCGTATGGTTTGTTTTCAGTGAAAAACACCTCTGTTTAATCACTGATCCTGTCAAATACCAAAAAGCCTCGCATGTGCGGGGCTTTTTTGTTCGAGTGTGCTAATTTGATCTGTGTTTTTATTATCAGGAAGGTGACATGAAATATTTCATACTTATGCTGGTGGTTTTGTTGGCAGGCTGCACAAGTGCCCCGAAAAACATCGACCCTGTTACGCCGTTTGACGTTGAGCGATATTTAGGTACTTGGTATGAAATCGTTCGTCAGGATCATTCCTTTGAAAGGGGGTTATCGAACGTGACAGCCACCTACACAAAGCGTGAAGACGGTGGGGTAGCGGTATTAAATCGTGGGTATTCTGCACAAAAGCAAGAGTGGAAAGAAGCGACAGGGAAAGCGTATTTTGTTGATTCTCCCAATACAGGGCATTTGAAGGTGTCTTTTTTTGGGCCTTTTTATGGTGCTTATGTGATATTTGAACTAGATCAAGAAGACTATCAGTACGCCATGATATCAGGCCCTAATCGGGATTATTTCTGGTTATTATCACGAACCCCCAACTTGCCTGATGAAGAAAAAAGCCGTTTATTAGCCAAAGCCGAGGCAATGGGATTCGACATAAACAGTGTGATACACGTGGATCAGTCGCAGCGTTAATGGTGCTAAGTCTGTGTTAGATTAAAAAAGAGCGCAGGTGAGTGACACTTTTGCTGTGCTCGTCAAACACACTTCGGCATACGCGGTCGGGTTCTGGATTAGAGCGTAGTGCGCATCGGAATTACGGCAAAGGGCAACAAACGCTGCGTACTCTTGCTGGTAGTTATTGCGTGTTATTTCATAATCCGTGCTGGGGTCATCCCATGTAGAATCTTCAGGGATGGCGTTGATTTTAGCGTCTTCAATAAGCTGGCTAAGTATGTTGTAACGGTGGCGAATACGATGGCAGTAAGCGCTGTTCGGTGTGGTTGCAGCGCACTCCGTCATTGCCGTGTCTAATGTTGCTTTTTCAGCGAGGTAAGCGTCGATACTTTCTTTTGATTGATTAGCCTGTATTTGCGCTTGTTGTACACCCAGTGACAATACATCTAGCCTGTTCTTGGCATCATTTAAACGCGCTTCTTTTACTAAGCAAGCTTTACCAAAAGCAATTAAGTCACTGCTTTGAGCTAGGTTAGCATGAGTACCGACTATTAACCCTATTCCAACAGTGATGAGTAAGCGTGAGCCTGTTTTTTTGGTTTGATATTGAAAGCCGTTCATAGCCACCCAAGGGAATAAATTGTTGTGAGAGTTTAGTATACAGGGGCTTTTAAAAACAAAGAGGGATAAATTGGTATTAATAAATACGTCAGTGATGTTTGTCGTGTGGAAGAGAATATGTTTTATTAAGCCTTCTTTCGCATAACATTGGCTAAAAACAGTGAATCAAATCAACAACGCTTATGGGTTAGACATGCACCCATTGCGCGATGCACTCTATGCAGAGCTGCATTCTCGTCCTTTTCAGGTGCTTCCCAGTCCTGCCAGAGTCAGTTATTTAGCGATCATGGTGGGTCCAGAACAAAAAAAAGCCGAATTTGAGCATTTTTGTACTCTTTACCAGCATTTTAATGGTACTCCGCCAGAGGAAGATGGGGTGTGCTTTGAAGTGGATTTTG
>CAZBUC010000100.1:0-7960 GCA_964494965.1 uncultured Maribrevibacterium sp. | reverse complement strand
AGACAATAATTCTGGTATGAAGGCTTTTTCTTGAGACATGTAGTTCACCGATCGATCAAAACGGGCGGAGTTTACCTGCATGTTGATTGAACTCAAGCGATCACTTCAAGATAGCTTGGCTAAGTGGCCTCTGTTTGATTTAAGTCAAATTCAGCGGCAAATACAAAAAAAGCAGAGCCGCTGCCGACCCTGCTCTTTAGAGGATTTTTTGTTGACCGCTACACGGACATACTTAATTATGCGTCGGCTGATGCTGCGCTATGAGATTTAATGTAACCTAAAATAGTGTCTTTTAACTGTAAACGGTGTTTTTTAAGCTGTTCTTCTTCCAGTGTCGTGGACGGAACAATTTCTTGCTCCATCTTTTCTACGTTGTGAGTAAGCTCATGATACTCTTCATAGAGTTTTTTAAAATGCGCATCGTGCAGTTTAAGATCTTGAATGGCGTTTTTGTGTTCAGGAAATTCGTTGATCAAGCTGTGGTGTTCAATTGGCATAAAATGCCTCCTTTCTATGATTGGCTTAGTTTGAATTCAGCGTACCTTAGTTTGATCTAGTGTCTCTTGATGTTCGTCATGTATTGTTTCTTTTGCACTTATATTAGTGGAGGGGATTGCTGAGAATTCAATGGTGAAGGGGCGAGGTTTCTCTTCACAGACAAAAAAGCCACGAAATTCGTGGCTTATATTCTTTTATGGGGCCGTCCGTTTTTTAGGCTTAGGCCACAAGTGCTAAAAGTTTAATTCTACTCGTGGTTGACTGTCGCGGGATAGATCTACCTCGGGTGAGCATAGGAATACACGAGATGACTCTATCCCTTCACTGACCAAAAAGTCTTTTAGATTTTCTGCCCTTTGTTGGGCGAGATTAATGGCGAAAGCTCGGGTATCGTCGTCCAGCACAGAGGAAGGTTGTTCCTGTGCCACGTCTTGGAAGCTGGCCACACCACAGGCTTTAAGTTGACTGTCTTTTTTGTCCTTCATGAGTGCCGTAAGTTGAGCTAAAAATTCCGTGTTTGCGTCGCTAAACTCACTTTGTGTGGCATTGAATATAAGTGGCTCAACACGGATTCTAAGTAGCTGTTCACCTGCAAATTGCGCAACACTGATTACATTAGCGTAGGGCACGAACGTTTGCATAAGGTAGCTTGTAGAGGCGCTATATAGGGCTTTTTTAAGGGGTAAGAATAAGAAATCCTGCCAGCCAAACGATGGATTATCAATATCCCCACTGAGTGGAATATCTAGGTCAATATTGTTATTGCTGTCTTTTAAAATGCCGACGGCAATATTCAATGGTACCGCGCCCGCTCTGACCACGGAATTGCTTTCTTGACGTCCACCTAAGTCGAGTTCCCTTAAGAAAATACGCGATTCACCTTTCAAAATACCGTCGTCAATGTCCAAAGTAAGGTCTAAATCCAGTTGCCCTGAGTCTATTTGGTAACCCAAAACATTAGATATATAAGGCGAATAGGGCGGTAATTCCGCTTCACGCAAAACGATATCCGTGTTCAATGTGAGTTTTTCTGCCAGCGGCCATATCATGGTATCGGCTTTTAATTTGGTGTACTTGCCATGACTTGCCATCACAGAAAAAAGGGTCGCTTGATCTTTATTCTGAGTATTAAGGTCCCGAACAGAGAGGGCTTCAATACTGAGCGTGCGTTGCAGTGTTGCTGGAATGCTTTCATCTTGGAGGTAAATGCTGGAATCGCCTGTGGTATCCAGTGCCTTCAAAATCACATAATAGGGCAGTTCTAAAGATGACTCAGTAGCGAGGGGTTGTTCAGAACGGTTGGATTGCTCTGCATCACCTTTTTCCACTGAGGCTTCGGCCTCTTGGGATACGAGATTATCCAGTTGTTGGTTTTCGTTGAACAGCAGGTTGGCTTTGAGCGTATCCAAGGTGATTTGCTCGATCTCGGCACCCTCCTGAGTCGCGTTCAGTTGTTCTATCGTAATGTGGCCTATGTGGCCAAGAGGCGGTAATGATGACGAAGTGTCTGCCAGAGTAAGCACTTCAGAAAGAGTTAAGTTTTCCATGTCAAACTGCGTAAATGACACAGAAAAGTCTTGTGCCTGATGACGGAAAGACAAGTCATTAATGCTCGCCTTATTCCATGAGGCTAAGCGTTTTTCTTCTGACAGCTTGATGTCGAATCGTTCAGTGGAGACCTCAACTTCTGATCCATTAACGAGAAGGGGCTGTTGTGCATTTTGATCAATATTCAGGGCGTCTGCGGTGAGATGGATGTCTTTAAAGGTCAGGGCTTTTTCATCGTTTAATACCGCATCAAAATCGTCCAAGCGCAATGCAAATTGTGAGTTTTGCACCGAGACAGTATCGATATTTTGCTGTATGGCCAGGTTACTGGACAGAGTGAAATCTTGGTAGCGGACGCGATTTCCGGCTTGATTTAAACGTAATGCTTGGCTTCGTAAGTGTGTTGTTGCTGACGCGGCTAAAGAATTGTCCTGATCTATGAACACAGTGAGATCGTCAAGAGTCAGGTTAACAAGCTGGTTTTCTACATCAAACTCAGCGGAGGACACCGCTAAGGCGTCGACATTAAGTTGCGTCTCGTGCGTGTTGACGTTTAACCCTAAATCTCCCTGTTCTAGGGTAATTGGAGAGGAAAATGCCAACTTATCAAAAGCTGCCGTGGTTGGGGTGTCATGGTTCGCGTTTTCTGCGGCAGGTTGACTAAACGTAAAACCTTGAGTATCTATCTCGCTAAGAAAATCCGCATTCATGGTGCCATCAGAATGTAATGACGCAGAAAGGTTCTTCAATACCGCATCGAGCCTTTTATTTTCAACCGTGGCATCATTAAAATTCGCCACCATGTTGGTCAGCAACAGCTGTGTTTTGCTGACGTCTAATTCCGTAAGGCTTTCATTGCGCTGCAAGACGATGGGTAAACTAAAGTTCAGTAGTTCAAACGCCAACTGATTGTCGCGTTGGAAAATTTTCGTTTGCTCCGCTTCCACCATTACATCGCCGTTAACGGACGGGTTTTCTTGATTGTTAAGTTCAAAACTCGTTGTTAAGTTAAGTGCCTTGCTGTCGACCCGCACATCGTCAAATACAACCAAAAGATCATTCAAACTCAGTTCTGTATCATCGACATTAATCGCAGAATTCTCATTGCTGTGTTGTATATCGTATGGCGATGAGAGGGAAAATTGGTCAAATTTCACCTGATTTTTTTGTTGCACAAGGTCTGTTTGCGCAGACTCGATACTGATATCGCCCTCAGTAGAGAAGGTATTGTCAGTGCGGTAGCTAAGCTGACTGTTTTTCATCTGCACTTTAGTGTCTGCTGATGCGATACGAGTTTTGTCATCAAGTTTTGCATCGAGCTGTGTTGCCTGCATTGAGAGTTCAAGATCACGCAATGAAAACTGCATAAGATCGCCAGACAAACTTGTTTGGGCTAATGTCGTACGACCTGAGACAGAAAATACTCCGTCACCCGCATTGAGCGGCGCGGGCAAAAAGTGACGTAAGCTATCGATCGTGAATTGCCCTTCTTCCAGCTCAAAATGACCATTGGCTTGTGTGGGGGAATACTCAAACTGGCTATTAAAAGCCAGTGTTGCATTATTGATACCGCCAGAAAAAGCCAGTTGCCCCTGCCAATCAAGTCCCTGTCCCACTATTTTTTCAAGTGAGATTCGATCTATTTTTAAGGTATCGGTTTTTGCTGGAAACGCTAAATCTGTTTGACGCGATAAATCTATCTGGCTGTCCAATAAAGAAAAAGAGGGCAGTTTAATAGACCAAGCCGTGGACTGAGTTTGTGATTTTGGTTCGTCAGGTTCGCTTTCTTGAGGACGGTTTTGAGTGTCTTGAGTGAAGTATTGTGTCGTATTAATACCCGCAAGAATCCACTCATTTTCGCGTTGAGTCGCGTTGATTTTCAGACTTTCAATATTGGCGTCAGTTACATGAAGGCGTTTGCTGAATAAAGGCCAAAATGCTATTTCAACGGCGGCTTTTTTGACAGAAAAAGTCTCTTGCTCGGTATCACGAAAAACGAGGTTTTTTACTTCTACCCTCGGAGGAAAAAAATCCACAGATAAGCGTTCGATCTTTGCTTCGTTGCCCTGTTGCTCGACGAACTGCTTTAATGCGTATTTGGCAACAAAGGGAGTGGCGATCCACAGCATAACAATGAGTGCCGTGATGATGGCAAAGGGGTAAAAAACAAAAAAACGAAAATGTCGTCGAGTCATCATACTGTGCTTTTAATAAACCTTTTGTCTGGTGATTTTTTTATTTTGTCAATTATCGTGACGTACTGTCATCTTCAGAGCGTAGCGGCATACGCATCAAATAGGCACTGACGCATAGCCCAATCACAACAAGTCCAATGGTCGCCCAAAAGCGCGAAACAATCAAAATTGAGATGGCCATTCCTACCCACATAAAAATGATAGCGCGGTTTCTGGCGCGTCGTGGAATACCATCCGCGGATTGCCAGTCGCGTACAATAGGGCCAAAGTATTTGTGTTCGATCAGCCAGGTATGGAATCGTTCAGAAGATTTTGAGAAGCACCAAGCGGCTAACAGTACCAAGGGGGTAGTCGGTAAAAGAGGGAGAAAAGCGCCAATAATACCGGTAACTAGAGAGAGCCAGCCTAGTATTAACAGTAAAATTCGCTTTCCTTGCATTGGCACACTCTCATAAATTGTCGCTAGCGAAGAATCAATTGAAATCTATTAATAGCGCAAAATGAGCTGAGAAACAGCTCATTTTTGTCATTAAATGCTACATGGCATCAAAAACAGATGCCATACTGTCTTCTTCTTTGTTTGCCGCGAGAGGCCAGCCTCCTAAACGTCTCCAGCGATTTACCATATCACAAAACAGTTCAGCAGTTTTTTCGGTATCGTATTTGGCTGAATGCGCTTCAGAATTGCTGAAAGGGATAGACGCGGCCTCACAGGCTTTCGCAAGTACGGTTTGTCCATACACTAAGCCGGCTAAGCTGGCGGTATCAAAACTTGAAAAAGGATGGAATGGGTTGCGTTTAATCCCAGCTCGTTCAATAGCCGCATTTAAGAAGCCATGATCGAATGCCGCATTATGACCCACTAAAATCGCTCGTTTACAGCCTACGGATTTCAATTCTTTCCTTACCTTGGAAAACATTTGAGCCAAGGCTTCGCTTTCGGCAATGTCTTGTCTACCCGGTGCAAATGGATTGATTCCAGTAAACTCAAGCGCGGATTTTTCAAGGTTTGCCCCTTCGAATGGCTTGATCAAAAATTCTAACGTTTCATAGATGTACATATCACCATTTTCATCCATTCGCAGGATGCTGGCGGCAACTTCTAATAATGCATCGGTTTTTTGATTAAAGCCTGCGGTTTCTACGTCGATAACAACGGGTAAGTAGCCGCGGAATCGATCTTTGATTTCATGGTTTGACAAAAGAAGGTCCTTAATTCTGCCGATTGATCAACAGTGATGGTATACAATAGGATCAGATGATAACACAATTGATAATGTCTGAACGAGATGTCTAAATGGGAAAGCCCCAACTACTTCTAATTCGTGCTGCACTTTTGCTATCGGCTTGTTCGCCTTTTATGCATGCAAACGCAATACTTCATTACCAGTCCGGTATTACGGATTCTGAATGGCTGTTGTCTGGCGACATTTTTTCATGCAGTTTAACGCACCCTGTTCCTCATTACGGTGAAGGACACTTCATCAAAGAAGCGGGCGAGCCGATGAAGTTTATTTTGCAACCGCAAAATGAAAAGCTCGGTCCTGGGCAGGTCTATATCATATCTCAAGCGCCAAGTTGGTCGCCGGGGGTGAAGCCTGAAACTTTGGAAATTTTGACTTACCCTGGTTACGGTCTGACCGTTGAGGTTGGAGGTATGGTCGCAGAGCGCATGTTGTCAAGCCTTGACCGAGGTCGTCATCCTATTGTGGCCGGCACAGCATGGGAAAACAGTCGAGAAACCGTCGAAGTCGGGTTGTCGAATATCAATTTCGCCCCAGCATACAGTGAGTTTCGCCGCTGCCTTTCCAGTTTGTTACCGGTAAATTACGATCAAATTGCCAGAACCGCGGCCTTGTTTCCAACCAATGGGGTGGATTTAACAGATCGCATTAAATCGCGTTTGGATCTCGTTGCTTTGTATGTATCCTCGGACCCTAGTGTCGGTTACATTTATATTGATGGGCACACAGACATCATAGGTTCGCGCCGAGACAACCGTGAGTTATCCAAACTGCGTGCTGAAAGAGTCACCACCTATTTGTTACAAAAAGGGGTGCCAGCTGACAAAATTATCTCTCGCTACCACGGTGAACGTTATCCAGCGGTGAGCAACAATTCTGTTGTAGGTAGAGAGCGTAACCGACGGGTAACCATTCGTTTAGAGCGATCAGAGGGTAACTAGGCGCAATAGACACAATCCGTATTAAAGCGCCTGAAAATACCTTGATAGCGCTGTTTTGTGTTCTTCTACGCCGAGTTATCAAGCAAAGATGGGCATTTTACTTGCTAAGCAAGAATCGAGATCTTACACTAATGGCCCCTTTTTTTAATTTTTTGCGCCGCCATGTACTGGTCTGAAAGCACTGGTGAGGGAGCGCGAGCCCGTTGAGGAGAATAGATATAATGTCGGACGTGAAGAAGGTAGTGTTAGCCTATTCTGGTGGCCTGGATACTTCCGTAATCGCGAAGTGGCTTCAAGAAGAGTACAACTGTGAAGTCGTAACATTCACTGCAGACCTAGGTCAAGGTGAAGAAGTTGAACCTGCTCGTGCTAAAGCTAAAGCGTTAGGTATCAAGGAAATCTACATAGAAGATTTGCGTGAAGAGTTTGTTCGCGACTTCGTTTTTCCTATGTTCCGTGCCAACACTATTTACGAAGGTGAGTACCTATTGGGTACCTCTATCGCGCGTCCTCTGATTGCAAAACGCTTGATCGAGATCGCCAACGAGACGGGTGCCGATGCGATTGCTCATGGCGCGACAGGCAAGGGGAATGATCAAGTACGTTTTGAACTTGGTGCATACGCTTTGAAACCTGGTGTAAAAGTGATTGCGCCTTGGCGTGAATGGGACCTAACGTCTCGTGAAACCCTTATGGCGTACTGTGAACAACACAATATCCCTGTGGATTTCTCCACTAAAAAGAAAAAATCGCCTTATTCAATGGACGCCAACTTGTTGCATATCTCATTTGAGGGTGACCAGTTAGAAGATCCATGGACAGAGCCAGAAGATGATATGTGGCGTTGGTCTGTGTCTCCAGAAGACGCGCCTAATGAAGCGACTTACATCGAGATCGGTTACGAAAAAGGCGACCCAGTATCCATTAATGGCGAAGCTATGTCTCCCGCTACTATTTTGGAAACCTTAAACAAAGTTGGTGGCGCGAATGGTGTTGGTCGTGTTGATATCGTAGAAAACCGTTTTGTGGGCATGAAAGCTCGTGGTTGCTACGAGACACCTGGTGGCACCATCATGATGAAGGCGCACCGTGCCATCGAGTCTATTACTCTAGACCGCGAAGCCATGCATTTGAAAGATGAAATGATGCCTCGCTACGCTAAGTTGATTTACAACGGCTTCTGGTGGTCTGAAGAGCGTCGAATGATTCAAGCTCTGATTGATACATCACAAAAATACGTTAATGGTACCGTTCGTCTTAAACTGTACAAGGGTAACGTAAGCGTCGTTGGTCGTCAGTCTGAAAACAGCTTGTTTGACAGCAAGATTGCGACATTTGAAGACGATGCAGGTGCTTACGATCAGAAAGATGCAGCAGGCTTTATTAAGCTAAATGCTTTGCGTATGCGTATTGCCGCTCAAAAAGGTCGTGGTTTTCTAGATAACAGCAAGTAATCGCTTGATCATTTAGAAAATTCGCTTTCAAAAAACGCTCCGTTCTTGCAGAATTGGAGCGTTTTTTATTTTTGTACACT
>CAZBUC010000099.1:0-7994 GCA_964494965.1 uncultured Maribrevibacterium sp. | reverse complement strand
ATGTTAAACACCTTTGGTGGCCGCTGGTTAAAAAAAGTAAACCAGCAGCCGACGTAGAGCTCCCTAACATAAGGGGTTATCTGTTCTTGTTATCTTGTTGCGCGTCAATCTTATCCGCAAGACGCGCGACCTGAGCTTGTAATTCAGAAATTTGCGCAACTAACGCTTGATGATGATTTTCTTGGTTTTCATGCTCTTCTTCTGCCGTTTCTCGAGTCATCACATCCAGCACCACACCCACCATCATGTTTAAAAACACGAACGCTGTAAGAAAGATAAAAATGATGTAATAGATCCAACTAAGCGGATACACCTCCATAGTTTCGTACATGACATCCGTCCAATCTTCAAACGTTGCAATACGAAATAAGGTCAACATGGAGATAGCAATATCGCCCCAAAGCGTCTCATTGACATGATGGAAAAAGATCGACCCCACTGCGGCAAAGATATAGAAAATGATGAACATCAACAGGGCAATATAGCCCATTTTGGGAATGGCTTTAAGCAAAGCATTAATCAAGAAACGCAGATCTGGAATGATAGACACTAACCGCAGCACGCGAAACACTCGCAACAAACGGGCGACCAGTATCATTTCTGTGTCGGAAATCGGCATTAGACTGCCTGCTACAATCACCACGTCGAAGACATTCCAAGGATCTTTGAAAAAGTGGCGTTTACTGTCACATGCTAAAAATCGCAAACTGATTTCAACAAGAAAAAAGACAGTGATAAAAATATCTAAATAATTAATCGCTTTATCAATGCCATACGGCAAAGGGTAAGTTTTAGCACCCACAGTTAACGCAGCAATCACAATGATAGTGATTATAAAACCTTGAAACCACTTACTGCGCTCAATGCGCTTCATCATGGTAAACGCGCTTCCAGAACGACTCATATTCATTGTTTTTTCACACCCAATACGCAAAGATACATCCCTGAAATAGGGACAAGCGCGGCTATATTAAGTTCATATCAACAAGAATTAAAGCAGAAGTGCTAAAGATGGCACAGCACAGCGACTAGGTGCGTTTTACTCGGACGACTTTCATAATTTCGACAGGGATGCCCGCGACCATTTCTTGGGTAGGATAATAAGTCAAATTTACCCTTGCCCCACGCAGCGTACGATACTTGCCTTGTCGTTTAAATCGAAAGGGCACGTCGTAACCTTCAATCATTAAGGTGTGAAGCACCCAGTCTTCTTGAGGACGTTGAGCATGAGATTTAACTTTCAGTGCTTCGGAGTGAATCAGCTTATCGTTATTTTTTAACAAAGATTCAGGATCAGATTTCACGAGTGAGGTTCCCTTCTTTTAAGATAAAACCAGAATAGTATGGCACATCTTTAGATCATCTCAAAAAACTGATCGTTTTTTCATCAACTCTTAAAGTATCGGTGGTAACTCATCGGGTTTTACTGGTGACACAAATTGACTCATTGCCTGTGCCGCTTCTTTATTTTCAAAACGTACAACGGCTTTTTGCAATATCAGGCTGTTCGGGTACGTGACGACGTCACCCGATAAACGCTGAATAATCACATGAAACGTCGATATTTCTAAAATCTGTCCTAAAATTTCATCGTCTTTATCCACCACCTTGACCCAATCCCCAACGCGATAGGGGAAACCAAAAAAGATAATCAGACTAGCGGTAATGTTACTTAAAATAGACCACTGAGCAAACAAGGCCACACCAACGACCGCAAACACAGACGAGAAAAAGATCGCCAACTGACCATAACCTACGCCTAAAATCAGGCAGACCACCAGCACAAAAGTCGCTGTCATACCTAGATGCAACATCTTAGAAACATAGGTAATACGAACTTCATTGACCGCTTTTTTATGACCTAACAAAGCAATACTGGATTTAAGAAGACGTGAAAGAACAACATACGCCACCACCAATAAAACAATTAAACCCACTTTTACCATCATCTTTTTTTCCTATCGTCTGCTGTTTTTCTATCGTCTTCTGATTGGAGCATTACAACACATAAAATAACACACAAGGAATAATAGCGATGCTCATGATATTACTGATCAACACGATCGAGGCCACCTTATGGGGCTCTTGCTGGTAGAGTTCAGCCACCATATAGTTCAACACCGCAGGCGGCAGACAGGCAAAAATCAGCAAATACGCGAAATTTTCCACGGACATACCAACAAAGTACTGCCAGATCACCGCCACAATTAATCCACTTAAAGGGCATAACAGGCCACTGATCACCCCTAACCGCCATTGGCCAAAGTCCACACTGGTCATGCGCACTCCCAAAGCAAATAGCATCAAAGGAATCGCAATTTGCCCTAACATATCAACAGACACTTTAACCGCAGGGGCGACGGTCCAACCTTGAAAGCTCCACACTAAACCTAGCATGGTGGCGATGATCATCGGCATTTTTAACAAATTGAGCGGGTTCGACTTTGGATTAAGTAAATACATCCCCACCGTAAAGTGCAGCAAATTTTCTGTTAAAAACAATACCACCGCGACCGGTAAAGCGGATTCGCCAAATGCCAGTACAATCAGCGGAATGCCTAAATTGCCACTGTTATTAAACATCATTGGTGGAATAAAGGTCTTAGGAGAGATTTTTAACCACTTACAAAAAGGCCAGACGACCAGTCCAGAGCCTAATACCACCACAGCAGCGGCTAAAATAAGATCCAGATATTGCGCAATATGAAACTCTTTCGATGCCATCACTGAAAAAATCAGTGCTGGACAAAAGACACTAATATTAATCCGGTTGGCGACCGCCATATCGGTTGGACGGACACGCGCATAAAAAAACGCCACCAACACGATACTGGCAAGCGGAAAAACAGTATTAAAAATTTGTGAGAAAAGCGTAGACGTGTCCATGAGCGGCCTCTATAACGAAGCCCGATAGCTTAATCCTGTTCACAATAAAACACCAAGGTACTAAGACTAAAAGCCAAGACTCAAAACAAAAATAAACGCGACGGTTTACATTGGAGTAGGTTTTAATAAAGTAGGTTTTACAGAGATAATGACTTTTACGGCTTTTCGACTAAAGCGGATGGAATAAGAAAAAAGCGCTGCGCAACGTCTTTCCCTTGCAACAAATCCATACCTATCTCAATGGCTTTTTCCGCCATAAGCACGGGGCTTTGGACTGCGGTCGCGATCCAAGGGTTGTCAGCTTGAGCGATAATCTTTGTTGCAAACGGTGCACCGTCTACAGAAGCTAATAAAAAGTCGTGACGATTGGCTTGTTGAGCGGCGCGTAGTACACCCAACGCCGTTGGATCGTTAATAGCAAACACCGCATCAATACGATCATACTCTTCCATCAGATAGGTCATAGCCTCCATACCACCCTCTACACTGCCGGTGCCATTCATACGGTCACTCAATAAAGTAATGTTTGGGAACTTAGTCAGTGCCGACTTACAGCCAGCGACGCGCTCAATCACCGACGAAACAAGCACTGCATTAATAATCACAAAGTTCCCTTCATAGCCTATTTTTTCAGCCAGCTTTTCACACGCCACCACACCAGCTTGAACATTATTCGTGGTGATGGTTGCATCCGCTCCGTGGGTATTGACATCCACAGCGATCACCTTAATGCCGGCTCGTTGCGCTTTGGCGACCACACCCGCCACCTTGTATTCATCCGCTGCGGTTAACACGATTAAATCAACTTTTTGTTCAATGAAATCATTAATTTGATCAATTTGTCTTTGCCAGTCATAAGCATCTGAGCGAATTAACATTTTTACTGGATGTCCTGTCAGCGCTTCGGCTTTCGAGGTTGCCGATTCGACCAACTGAACAAAATAAGGGTTACCAAGATCGGCCACACTGATGCCAATTGAACGAAGGGGCTGTGGCTCAGAAGACTGGGATGACAAAGGTGAAAAAAGCAAAACAGCGACAATAAAAATAGCCAAAAGACTGGACAGAAAACGATAATCTTTAAAAGACACTCGCCCGATAAAACGTTTCTCAGTCAATTTGTTAATTCCCATATACCACCTCAAAATTGCCATCCACTTTATACTTGCGCTAAAAGGCTTATCACTAAAGCACTCTTTTCCTGCATGCAGAGCATAAAAAAGCCGCTATTCTGCCTTACTTTACCGTAGAAACAAAATAGCGGTTTGATTTTTATCTTAAGCCGCCTGTGTTGGACTATTCACATCCATGGCACCGGTCATAATCGCCACTGCATCCGACATGCTATGAGTCTGAGGCGTGACAATCGCGGCACGCTTACCCAAGCGATGAATATGAATACGGTCTGCCACCTCAAAAACATGAGGCATATTGTGACTAATAAGAATAATCGGCAAGCCACGATCACGTACTTCTTTGATCAAGTTCAGCACTCGGCGCGACTCTTTCACACCTAATGCCGCCGTTGGCTCATCCATTATGACCACTTTACTGCCAAACAAAGCAGAGCGGGCTACCGCAACGCCCTGACGTTGACCACCAGAAAGCGACTCTACGGCTTGACTGATGTTTTGAATAGTCATTAATCCCAGTTCAGACATCTTGGCTTTGGCACGCTTTTCCATTTCTTTTTTATCCAGCATGCGAAAAACAGAACCTAAAATACCTGGCTTGCGCAACTCTCGACCAAGAAACAAATTATCTGCAATATTCAATGCTGGAGACACGGCTAAGTTTTGGTAAACCGTTTCAATCCCCAAGGCGCGCGCTTCCATAGGAGATGAAAAATGCACAAGTTTACCATCCAGAAAGATCTCACCTTCATCAGGAATCAAGGCACCAGACAGCGCCTTAATCAAAGAAGACTTACCAGCGCCATTGTCACCAATGACCGCCAAGATTTCACCAGGATACAGTTCAAAATCAGCATGATCGATGGCGGTTACACTGCCATAGCGTTTTACCAAATTTTTCGTTTGCAATACCGGAGTTTGATCGTAATGTGCTGTCATTATGCTTTCCCTCTTCGAATCCACTGATCAATCGCAACCGCTGAAATAATCAATATACCGACGGTAAACTCTTGCCAAAGTACATCCACACCCGCCAAAGCCAAGCCGTTTCGAAACACCCCCACTACCAGAGCGCCTATTAGGGTGCCATATATTGAGCCTCGCCCACCAAATAAACTACATCCCCCAATAACAACCGCGGTAATACTGTCAAGGTTAGTCATAGTGCCCGCTTGTGGACTGACCGACCCAATACGACCGATCAATACCCATGCACCTATCGCACACACCGGCCAACACATACACAGACATTAAGATACGATCGGTTCGGATACCGGCTAATTTCGCTGCTTCTGGGTCATCGCCAGTGGCATAAACATGTCGTCCCCATGCTGTCCAGTTCAAGGCATACCAAATGAGGAAGAAGATGCCTAACATCAATAAGGAACCGTAGGTCAATCTGGCCCCAAAGAAATCAATGGTTTGTCCCGTCCATTGCAATAATGGCGCAACACTACTGATATCTTGGGAGCGAATGGTTTCGCTTTTCGAGTACCAAAGGTTTAAAGCAAAAAATACGTTCCAAGACCCTAAAGTCGCAATAAAGGGCGGAATTTTTAGACGCGTAATCAACAAGCCATTGATGAAGCCAGCCAAGGCACCGACGCCAATACCAATTAAAATGGATAAGCTTGGATCAATACCATAGTTTACCGCCATCCGCCCCATCACAACGGAGGTCAGCACCATGATGGCACCCACCGACAAATCAATCCCCGCCGTTAATATAATCAGCGTCTGTGCGACACCAATCACACCGATAATGGTCACTTGCTGCAATACCAACGATAAATTAAAAGGATGCAGGAAACGATCACCCACGATCACGCTAAAACTGATAATCGCCAGCACTAATACGATTAATGGCGCGGCAATCGGATAATGATGAAGAAATTTCTGAAAACGCTGCAAAGGGGTTTCTTGGCGCTCGAATTGAGCCACATACACGCTCGCTTGATCTGCCACTTTGTCATGATCAAGCATGGGCGATGAGGGTTTTTTATCAGTAGAACTCATAGATTACTCCAGACAGGAAAAGGGCCGTTAGCCCAACAGAATGGCTAACGGCAAACAAGGGCGCCTTGCCCATCTATTTCAAGAAAGGAATTAGCCCCAGCACATCGCCAAGCCAGTTTGAGAACCAACAGACTGAACGCCTTTTACGGGTTCATCGGAGATAAGCTGAACACCAGTATCAAAGAAGTCTAAGCCTGTAGAAGCCGAAGGACGTGAACCGGATTTAGCGAATTCAACGATCGCAGTGACACCTTCAGAGGCCATTTTAAGAGGGAATTGCATGGAAGTGGCGCCAATCACGCCATCTTTGATGTTACGCACACCAGGACAGCCGCCATCGACAGAAACAATCAAGACATCTTTTTCAAGACCAAACGATTTCAACGCTTCATAAGCACCCGCCGCCGCTGGTTCGTTAATGGTGTAAACCAGATTTACCCCAGGATCTTTTTGCAGCAAGTTCTCCATGGCGCGACGACCGCCTTCTTCAGAGCCCTGAGTGACGTCATTACCGACAATTCGTTGATCGGTTTCATCGCCCATGCGATTTGGGTTTTTAATATCAATACCAAAACCTTGTAAGAAGCCTTGGTTACGCGCCACGTCAACCGTAATCTGGCTGCTGCTTAGATCAAGTAAAGCAATTTTCGCGTCTTTGGCTTTATCGCCCATTTTTGCTTTCGCCCACTGTCCAATCATCTCGCCGGCTTTAAAGTTATCCGTTGCGAACGTCATGTCAGCGGCATTGGCAGGGCTGAGGGGAGTATCTAACGCGATCACTAGCAAACCGGCATCACGTGCTTTTTGAATTGTTGGCACAATACCCGCTGTATCACTTGGGGTGATCAAAATACCTTTTGCACCGGCAGCGATTAAGTTCTCTACTGCTTGCACTTGCGTTTCATTATCGCCATCGTAACGGCCAGCAAAAGTACGCAACTCAACACCTAACTCATCGGCTTTCTGTTGGGCACCCTCTTTCATTTTAACGAAGAAGGGGTTGGTATTCGTTTTGGTGATTAAACCAATAATGGGGGTTTCTGCGATGGCAACGGTTGATAAAGCACTAGCAGCAACAAGACACGCGATTTTTTTGTATGGAAGGAATTTCATCGTTTTATAACTCCAATTTTTGTTTTTATTATTGGCGGCGACGCCATTAAAACAGACTCAACCCAGACTCTGTTTCTAATAAGCACTATGCAGTGAGAAAACGAATGAATAATTTCATCATTGAATCTTTTTTTGTAATATTTGTAACAATACTCTAACTATTTTGAAATATTTCCCTTAACTGTTTGATAGTAAAAGGCTTAGCAATAAATAAGTCCTCTTCATTTAATTGATATTTTTGTTTTAACTCGTCTTTTGGTAAACCAGACATTAATAAGATGGGCCCTGTGAAAGCAAATTGCTCAAAGCGAACTCGTCGCGCCAGTGCAACGCCGTTCATGGCACCCGATAAATTCACATCCGATACAATGGCATCAGGGATAATGGCTTTTTCCAATGCGTTTTCCACTGCCTCTGCGCAATCAAAACTTTGCACCATAAAGCCCATTTTTTCTAGCTGCTCACGCATCACCCGACAGACTTCTTCGTCGTCTTCCACCAGCCAAATTAAACTGTGCTCTGCTAACTTGATCACATTTTGACTCGGCGCAGCATGCGTTTCAGAGACGTTTTCCAACGAAATAAGTTGCGGTAAAAAAAGACACACTCGCGTCCACTGACCTTTTTCTGAGGTCACTTTAATCTCGCCGCCACTTTGTTTCACAAAACCATAAATCATACTCAACCCTAAACCACTGCCCTTACCGACGGGTTTGGTGGTAAAAAACGGCTCGAAAATTCGTCCAATCACGTCTTCTGCTATGCCTTCGCCCGAATCTTCAACACGAATACGAATGGCGGGGACGTCACTGTCAGGCAGAGTGCAAAGTTTGGTAGAAAAGGCCA
>CAZBUC010000098.1:0-8012 GCA_964494965.1 uncultured Maribrevibacterium sp. | reverse complement strand
TATTCAAATGAAAGAAGTTAAGTGCATCGTGACTTCTTGATCGCAGTTTCCTTAACAATAGCGCCCATTTTTTAAGCTGCACTAGTCCAATAAAGACAACGGCATCTTGTATTGAGGAGATGGTTTTTGTTATGCCACAAATTGGACTGTTTAGAATACGCAGTAGTTGATAGGAAAGTTGAGGGTTTACGCTTACTAACCTCGTGATTTCACTAATGGAAATATCATTATTTTGGAGGGCGTTAACGAGCTCAATGGCACGACTGCTGGCCGAGTTGATTTTTTTGCCGTTTATAATTTCAGGACGTTGCAGAAAATAGCCTTGAAATAAGTCAAAACCGAGCTTTTTGCAGAGTTCAAACATGGCGAGATCTTCTACTTTCTCGGCGAGTATCGTTAGACCTTTTGACTTCAATTCGTTGAGCTCTTTTGCATACTCACTGGGTGGCGTGAGAAGAACGTCAATTTTAACGATGGATACGTAGGGTAACAACGCATGATATTCTGCATCAAATTGATAGTCGTCTAACGCAAACCGATAGCCAGCTAGCTGCCATTTTTTAACGACTTCAATAAATTCTGGCGTGATTTTCTGGTCTTCAAGAATCTCGATGTAAACCGTATCTGGACTAATGGGAAAAAAAGCATCTGACAGCATAAGGTCTGTTGTCATATTGATGAATAAAGGCTTTCTTAATTGTATTTCTAATTTGGTAATGCCAATACACAGATTAACCAGTACTTCACTGGTGGCGGCATCATTGTCTATTACATTTGCATTAAAGGCGTCCTTTCCACGGAATAATAGCTCATACCCAAAAATGTCTTTTTTTCTATCGAGTATTGGTTGTTGAGCCATCATTAAATCATCTAATACCGTTGGAAATTCAATCATTTTCATTTTATGTCCGAGTTTTATAGGTTATTAAAGATATAATCAGTGCTCAGTAAGGAGTTTAAATATATGACGTGTAGGTCGCTGATTGAAATGTTGATAATATCTGAAATATTGTCTTCGTCATGGAACCTGTCTTCACCAAGTTGAATCGCTGTTTTTAATAGAATTCCTAGAATGCCCTCATGGGCTAAAATCGCTCGATTACATTCATCACTCAAGCCAAGGGAGGGCAATATTCTATCTATTGGGAAATCAAAGATGGCATCTAACACGGATAGCAATCCAACTAGGTATGCTTGAAATGACTTGTTAGGATCGTATGTTTTGATGACGGCTTCACAAAATCTTGCTCTTATGAGTGCTAATTTGCAAAGCTCTTGAGGCTTGTTATTTGCTGACTCAGTTAAAATAAAAAGAGTAATAACTTTCTTTACCTCGTACTGTCCCAGGTAAATTAATGCGTGATCAATACTGCTTATGCTGATTTTTTTTCTTCCAGCGCTATTGGCTAGCCGAAGAAAACGAGTTGTCATCGCGGGATCTTTTTTTACAACCTTTGCAATTTTAGCAAAGTCAAAATCCTCGTCCAAATTGATTCTTAGTAAATCACTGATGGAGTTGCTTGATAGTTTAAACTCTTTTATTTTGATGCTTTTTGGGGTGGAGAAATAAGGCCCTTGAAATAAATCTACGTTAAGATCTGATAATGAATCGTAATCTGAATAAGTATTTATATTTCGGATTATTATTTTGCAATTTGGATTTAACTGATTTATAAAATTAATGTCATTCGATAATTTTGTTTTATCGTCATTAAACTCCAGCTTAATGTATTTTATTTCACTAATAATATTATTATTTTTTTTAATCTCTGATTCATCTGAAAAAAATAAAAAATTATTTTCATTTAAGTTTTTTATATGTTCGTTTGATTCGGGATTTTTAATTATTTCTGAATTTAATGCAAGGTAAACTTTTTCAGGAGGCAAAATACTAGGTATTTCAGACTCTAAAAATCGTTTTGGAATATTAAGTAAGGCGCGTTTTTTATTGGAAAATTCAAGCATACCAAACAAAAGAATGGAATCAGTAAAAATACCATTTTTATGGACTTCTAAATTTTCATGATTTTTTGGGTCTTTATAAGTGATTTCATAAGCGACTACATTGCCCTTTGAATTTAATATAGGCTGCCGATAAATAAAGCCGTTTAGAAAAATAGAATTATTTTCTTGATTATCAAAGAAAAGATTTAGGAACGCATTGTCCATAAAAGTCACCATACGATTTTAAATTTTTATAATTCGTGGGAAATTTTCAAACTACTGATTTTTATCTTGTTAGTTTCTACATAATTTAAAAACACCAACATCTTACAGTAAAATGACAATGATAATTATTCCTTTAACAAAAAATAACAAAAATTTACACCAATAGTGATTGTTATATTTTAATAGCAATAATTTACGCCTCTGCAAGGGATGCTTTCCCCTCAAAAGGTTTCGCCAATGAGAATGCCCCCCCGTGACTTGTCTATATAAGTGCGTTCGTATCATCAAAAAGCAGTTTTGGTTTCCTGCTAGGTCTCATTGTGAAGCGGTGCCATGAAAAGTAAGTGCAAAGTGCGTTAATGCGGCAATTGAGGCAGCTCGAGCCGGTGAATCTGGGCGTGGGTTTGCTGTTGTGGCGGATGAAGTGAGAAATCTTGCACATCGTACTCAAGAATCCACCGGTGAAATTGAGACCATGGTTCGACAAGTGCAGCTTTCTGCCAATGAAGCCGTGTCTTCGATGGAAACCACGAGCCAAAAAACAACCCAAGCCCGGTTAGTCGCGGATGAGGCCACAAAAGCATTTGAACAAATAACCGCTCGGATTGTATCAATAAGTGACAGTAACCTGATGATTGCCAGTGCCGCAGAGCAACAGTCTAATGCAGCGAAAGATATAGACGGCAACATCACCAAAATAAGCGATTTAGCAGCCCAAACAGTGGTTGGTGCTAACCAAACAACGGCAAGCACGGCTGAGTTAACCCGATTAGCAATAGAGCTGAATGAGTTGGTGGTAAAATTTAAGGTTTAAGTAATTTTCTCTAAATGCTTACTGCGACATACAACGGTGTATAAATACCAAACGTTTTTAGAACAAAATCAAGACCAACGACTCCTTCCCTAATGATGTACTGAGTGAAAAACTGTAGTAGTCTTTACAGTCAGTCAGTCGTTGTTTTCATTAGGGATGAGTTTGTGGTTGATAAAGTATTAGTGTCATGGATTGGCGAAGCCGATCTCCAATCTGCTATGGCTGATATCCCTGAGAGCGGGCCTATCTCAGCGACCTTGTCGGCTGTGGCATTTGATAAGGTGATTTTGCTGTGTTCTTATTCAGCGCAGAGAAGTTCGCCTTATATAGCATGGCTTAGCCAGCAAACGAGCGCCGTCATTGAGTGTCACCAAGAAACGCTGGTATCGCCAGTGCATTTCGAATCTATTTATCTCGCAGCAAATAAACGACTAGAGTCCATTACCTCCCAAAATACCAAGATCTCTATTTTGCTGAGCCCAGGCACACCGGCGATGCAAGCCGTGTGGATTTTGCTTGGTAAAACCAAGTACGCCGTTACCTTCTATCAATCTAGCAAAGAGCAAGGCGTCCAAGAGGCAAATATCCCGTTCGAGATATCGGCAGAGTACACCCCGTTAGCCACTAAGCTCACTAATGAGCAGTTAACACAATTAGCCAATGGTGATAGTACGCATACGGCTGCCTTTGAGCACATCATCACACAAAACCCCATTATGGAGCGCCTCAAACGTCAGGCACACATTTTAGCGGAGCGTGACGTGCCCGTGCTTATCCAAGGGGAAACAGGAACCGGTAAAGAGCTCTTTGCCCGCGCCATTCATAATGCGAGTTCGCGTTCAGATAAGCCCTTTGTGGCTGTTAACTGCGGTGCCTTTCCGCCTGAGTTAGTTGATTCCCTGTTATTTGGTCATAAAAAAGGCGCATTCACGGGAGCATCGGCTGATCGACAAGGGTTTTTCCAACAAGCCGATGGCGGTACCCTTTTCTTAGATGAATTTGGTGAATTAGAGCCCAGCGTGCAAGTTAGGTTACTGCGAGCGTTACAAGAAGGCGTGATTACCCCTGTCGGAGCGGTGAAAGAAGAAAGTGTGAATGTGCGTATCGTTACCGCCACCCACAGAAACCTGATGCAAGCCATGCAAGAAGGGCGCTTTCGGGAAGACTTGTTTTACCGCGTCGCCGTGGGGGTGTTGACATTGCCTCCATTACGCGATCGACAAGGTGATGTCACCTTGTTGGCCGACGCCTTGCTAATCAACCTAGCTGCTCAAGATGTGGCGTTAGTGGGTAAAAACTTTCTGCTAATGCAAAAAATATTATCCTAAATCATCGGTGGCCGGGTAACATACGTGAACTAAGATCCACCCTATTGCGGGCTTCTCTATGGAGCAGTGAAGACCTAATCTCGGCTGATGACATCAAGCAAGCCTTGTTTGATCGACCACAAAATAATACCAGTTTGTTAGATAAGGATATTTCTCAAGGTATTGATATTCAAAATATTATTTCTGATTTGGTAAAACATTATATTCCCAAAGCACTTGCTCAAGCCAATGGCAATAAGTCAAAAGCAGCGGCACTGTTAGGATTAAAAAATTACCAAACCCTCACCAACTGGATGGATAAATACGACGTGAAATAGAAGTTGGCACAGCTTTCGCTATAACACGCGTATGAGAACAATTTTATTTATGAAATCACAAAACTTTGAGTTTTTACGTCCTGAAAACGACGCCTTAGCCAACCTAGCTGGTTTGGCTGAAGCGGTACTGCATATTGATCCAGGTAGTACTTTGACGCGTTTACGCAGCTTTGCTGAAGAGCTCACCAAAACCATATACAAAGAGGAGAACTTGCCACGTATGCCCATGGCAAGTTTCCACGAGTTGGCCAGCGATAGTGTGTTTAAAAATTGCACAGACCCTTCGCTGGTAAATTACATCCATATGTTACGTAAGCAAGGCAATGCCACCGCTCATGGTAGTGAAGGTGATAAAAGCTCGGCGCTCATTAATTTAGGCATAGCGCACCAGCTATCCATGTATCTTGCTGTTAAATATTATGGGAAAACGGCGTCACAAATCCCTGCCATGAAAGAGATTTCTGACACCAATGCTCTGGCCATAAAAGTAGCTGGCTCGTTAGTCAAGGCCAAAGAAGAACTGGATAAGCAAAAAAAGCTCAACGATGAGCTGCTTGAACAGGTCGAAAAAGAACGCACTAAAAACCTTAAGCACCTCGATGCCCCCGCGTTGCCTGATCAACAGAAGCGTAAGCAAGAAAGCGAAGCCGTTGCTGATAGCTTGCAATGGAACGAAGCGAAAACCCGCAAGCTGTTAATTGATGCCATGCTGGTACAAGCGGGTTGGAATGTAACGGATCCAGAGCAAGTTGGCATTGAAGTAGAGGTCGCTTTTCCAAATAATCCATCCGGTAAGGGATACGTAGATTATGTGTTGTGGGGCCGCGATGGGAAGCCACTCGCTGTTGTAGAAGCGAAGCGTTCTAGCAGTAGCTCAGATCAAGCAGGACGTGAGCAGGCTCGATTGTATGCGAACTCGCTTGAGCAGCAATTTGGTCAACGTCCAGTCATTTTCTACACCAATGGCTACGAGACCTTTATTTGGGACGACGCCCAATACAACGCGCCGCGCATCGTCTATGGCTTTTACAGTCAAGACAGTCTGGATTACCTGATTTACCAACGCCAATACCGTGATAACCAGCTGGAACAAAACAACCCGAACCTAAAGATCGCCGATCGTTTATATCAGATCAACGCCATTAAATCGGTAGCGCATACTTTTCAAGAGCAGCGCCGCAAAGCCTTGATTATCCAAGCGACAGGCACAGGCAAAACCAGTGTCTCCATCGCGCTGGCGGATCTTATGTTAAACGCCGGTTGGGCCAAACGCGTGTTGTTTCTTTGTGACCGCAAAGAGCTACGTACCCAAGCCAGCGAGGCGTTCAAAACCAATTTGCCCAGCGAGCCCCGCTGTGAAATTGGTGAAACCAATAAGATTGATGAAAATGCACGCATTTACGTGTCCACTTATCCTGGCATGATGAACCGCTTTGCTCAGCTCGATGTGGGCTTCTTTGATCTCATCATTGCCGATGAAAGTCATCGCAGTATTTATAATCGTTACCGCGATATATTTGATTATTTTGATGCACTACAGGTGGGTTTGACCGCCACACCAGTCAAATTTATCAGCCGTAATACCTTTGATATGTTCGGCTGTGAAACCACGGACCCGACGTATCAATTTGGTTTAAAAGAAGCCATCGAGCATGAGCCACCTTATTTGGTGGATTTCAAAGTCAAAGACGTCACCACAGAATTCCTCCGTGATGGCATTCATTACAACGACTTAACCGAGGAACAAAAACGCCAACTAGAAGACGACCTTGGCTTTGACGAAGCTCAGAACGCTAGCTATCAAGGCAAAGACATAGGTCGTAAAATCTTCAGTGAAAAAACCGACCAGGAAATCCTTGAAAACTTGATGAATTATGGCATCAAGGATGAAACGAACTCCCTAGTGGGCAAAACGATTGTTTTTGCGAATAATCAAAAACATGCAGAACATTTAGAAAAACTCTTCTGCAAGCTCTATCCGCAGTATGGCAATAAAGTTTGCAAAGTCATTCACAACAAGGTTTCCCATGTCGAGAGCTTGATCAAAGAATTTAAAAAAGGCGACAACGACTTCCGCATCGCCATTTCGGTAGACATGTTGGATACCGGTATCGACGTGCCCGAAGTGGTGAACCTGGTGTTTGCGAAAACCGTTAAATCGTCGGTCAAATTTTGGCAGATGATAGGTCGAGGAACACGTTTATGTAAAAACTTGTTTGGTCAGGGCAAAGACAAAACCGAGTTTTTGATTTTTGATCATTACGGCAACTTTGTCTTCTTTGACCAAGAATACCAAGAGCCAAGCGATGTCGGCGGCAAACCGCTGCTGCAAACCTGCTTTGAAACCCGAGTCAATCTCGCGATTCAAGCCCTCAAGCACAACCACCGTGAAGGCTTTGATAGCGCGATTGAGTTAATCAAAGCGGATCTGGCGGATTTACCAAGAGGCAGCGTGGCCGTGCGCAAAGTATTGCGCCAAGTAGATACGCTGCTGCAAACCGATAGCCTGCAAACGCTGAGCGCCACAACGCAGCATGTGTTATTAGACACCATGGCACCGCTGATGGCGGTTCGTCCACTCAAGGACAAACACGCCACCCAACTAGATCGTCTGATTGCGGCCGTTCAAACCTGTATGATCGAACACGCCAGCTGCTTTGACGATGGCCGCGATACCTTAATCGAGCAGATGTCTACCTTAGCGGTAAACATCCAAGCGGTGCGACAAAAACAAGCCATTATTGACGAAGTAAACAGCGCGGAATTCTGGCAAGCGCCGAGTATTGAAAAACTCGAAAAAGCGCGCAGCCAACTGCGTGGCATCATGAAATTCCGCCAAAGCGAATCCACAGCGGGCAAAGATCCACTGAAAACCCGTGCTCAAGATGGCAAAGTGGTGACAGAAGTGCGCGAGCATAAACTGTACAACAAAGACGAAGTCAGTATTTACCGCCGCCGAGCCAAAGAACTGCTGGACAACCTAGTCGCGACCAACCCGATATTACAAAAAATCAAAGCCCATGAGCCAGTGTCCGAAGACGACCTTAAAAACCTTACCTCGACCATTTTGACCACGCACCCAACCGTGAGTTTGGATGCCCTGAACGCCTTTTATGGTCGCACCGCCGATCAGCTGCACATGACCTTGCAAGAACTCGTTGGCCTGGATGCAGAAAAGGTGAGCGAACACTTCACCGACTTTGTGCATCGTCACCCGAATCTCACTTCTCAGCAAGTGCGGTTTATGGACTTGATCAAAACCTACATCACCAACTACGGCTTCATCGACATAGCCAAACTCTACGAAGCACCGTTTACCAGCGTCAGCCCCAATGGCGTCGATGGTGTGTTTAAAGACACCGACGTAGACGACCTTGTATCCGT
>CAZBUC010000097.1:3081-8019 GCA_964494965.1 uncultured Maribrevibacterium sp. | reverse complement strand
AGAAACACAGGTTAAGGTGGTAGCAGGGACTTTCCAGCGGGTCGAGCCTTCACCTTGCCCACCAAACTCTTGGGCGGCGGACAGTAAAAACGATGTCGCTATCTGGCTGATTGATTTACCAGAAAATGGCGAGTGGACATTGCCAGCGGCAGGAGCGAACCTGAGTCGAACGCTATATTTTTATGAAGGTGAAAAGGTCTCGTTGGATGATGCGAATGCGTCTATCAATGAAGCGTTTGTTTTAAAAAGTAATGCGGCTGTGGTGTTGCGAAATCAGGGCAAAAAAGCCAGATTTTTATTGTTGCAAGGTCGTCCAATTGGCGAGCATGTGGAACGGCATGGTCCTTTTGTGATGAATACACGTGCAGAACTGCAACAGGCGTTTCAAGATTACCAGCGTACGCAATTTGGGGGTTGGCCTTGGCCGCGCCATGATCAAGTACACGATAAATCGAAAGGGCGTTTTGCCAAGCATAACGGTGAGCTATAAGAATTTAATTCGGTATTGAGTTTTTAATGTCGTCAACAGAAGGAACATACTATGAAAATACTTGCATTTGGTGCGAGCTCTAGCAAACAGTCTATTAACAAAGCCTTGGCCGGCTACACTGCTAACCTAGTCGAAGGCGCAGAAGTGACGCTTCTTGACCTTAATGATTTCGAAATGCCGATTTTCAGTGAAGACTTTGAGAAAGAATCAGGAGTTCCTGCTCAAGCGCACGCTTTTGTGGATGCCATTGCTCAAACAGATGTCATCGTTGCTTCATTTGCTGAGCATAATGGTTCGTATTCTGCAGCGTATAAAAATATCTTTGATTGGGCATCTCGTGTCGAAAAAGCCGTCTACCAAAATAAACCTATGATTTTGTTATCAACATCGCCAGGCCCAGGCGGTGCCAGTAGTGTGCTTGCGCAAACGGTGAACAGTATGCCGTATTTCAAAGGGAATGTGGTTGGCAGCTTGAGCGTGCCGAATTTCTATGATGTCATGAAAGATGGCGACATTATTGATGAATCGGTAAAGCAGTCTTTGACAGCGCTGGTCGCAAAACTATAAGGAGTTCCAGATGCCCTATGTCAATATCCGGATTACCGATGAAGGGGTCACCAAAGAGCAAAAACAAGCGCTTATTAAAGGCGCAACGGATTTACTGGTTAATGTGTTAGGTAAAAATCCAGCCACTACCGTCGTCGTGATCGATGAAGTTAATACGGATAATTGGGGCGTTGCTGGGGAGCAGGTCACCGAATTACGAAAGAAATAAAAACCACTCGTTAGATTCCTGATGGGAATCCAGCAGATAAGTTTTATTCCTTTTACAAATACCTCTCTTGACCGCATGCTAGCGCTTTCTTGTATTCTTTAGGAAGCGTTAAAGCATGTGGATCTTCATTACTCTGTTCGCAGCAGGGTGTCAGTCAGTTCGGACGGCGTATCAAAATACCTTGGCTCGTCAAAGCGGTTTTTTGCATGCCACTATGTCGCGTTCCTTGTACGGTATGCCCTTAGTCACTCTGTATCTGGTACTTTGCTGGTGGCTATTCGGTTGGGTGTCGGTCGAAAATAAGTCTGTTTTTATTGTGGCGGCGACTCTTTGTGCCGTCGCGCAGATTATGGCGACCTATTTTATGCTGCGTGTTTTTCAGTCTGGTAGTTTTGCGCTAGGAACCTTGTTAGCCAAAACAGAGGCCGTGTTAGCGGCGTTAATTGGCTTGCCTTTACTGCATTATACTTTGACGTTCGGGTCTTGGTTGGGCATTGCGTTTGGTGTGTTGGGCGCCATTGTGATGAGTGTTCAATGGAAAAATATCAAACAGGCTCATAAAGATATTTCCTTGTTGTTGGGCTTGGCAAGTGGATTGTGTTTTGCGATCACTTCGGTGACGGCGTCCATGGCGAGTCATGCTCTGTCTGGTTCTATTATTACCCGCGCAGGCGTCACCTTATGGTATGTTTTGGCGTTGCAGTCGGTTATTTTATGCAGCATTCAAGTGTACAAAAGCAAAGATATATTAGCTCCGTTTAGGAAGAATTTTGTGCTCAGTTGCAAAGTGGGTGTGTTAAGTTCGTTGGGCTCAATTGGTTGGTTTACAGGGTTTGCTTTGGTTAATCCCGCTTTGGTGAAAACCCTTGGGCAGATAGAAATTCTTGGTACTTTGTATTATTCCAAAGTGCGCTTCGCAGAAAAAATAACCAAGCAGCAGTGGCTTGGTGGTGCGATGATTGTCATCAGTGTTATTTTGGTGGTGATATCGACGATTAAGTAAGGGAAGGAAGGTATGGAATCGAATAAAATCAATTATGTTGAATTGCCCGCGCGGGATTTGGCGTTAAATAAAGCGTTTTTTAGTCAAGTATTTGGTTGGGGGTTTAAGGACTACGGACCGGAATACGAAGCGTTTGAAAATGCGGGGTTAGATGGTGGCTTTTTTCAAGCGAACTTTTGTTCAAGACCACAAAATGGTGCCGCCTTGATTATCTTGTATAGCCATGAACTGGAAGTGGTCTTTGAAAAAGTACAAACAGCTGGTGGCACAATCGAGCAGGTGATTTTTGACTTCCCTGGTGGCCGTCGTTTTCACTTTTTAGACCCGTGTGGTAATGAATGGGCGGTATGGAGTGAGCCTAACGAGTAAGAATATGGCCTTTGCACTGCGTCGTGTAAAGGCCGCTTATAGGCGTACTTAGTATGATTGAGGCGTAAATTCACCGCAATAATTGGTCTTCCACTTTTCTAGAATGCCATAATAACTTTCCCCTAAAGCAAGCAACCAATGAAGTTTGCAGAAAGCCGCTTCTAGGGTCATGTCTCTGCCGCTCAATACATTCATTGACGATAAAACAGAGCCTGCGGCATAGGCGCCTTGAGATACACCACCATGTAGACATTGTGTCAAATTCACGATGTTTTTCTTGCGTAACATGGCTTCCGTTAAGAAGGATAAAAAGGCTGGATTCTGATCTGGTACATTACCAGCGCCATAGGTCAAGAGCACTATGGCTTTGCAGTTATCGTCGTCTAATAAGCTTTGATAGAGGGCAGTGGGCTGGCTCGGATGCAATGTGATAACACCGACAGCGCCCTCTATGAAACTGACCAGCTTGTTTTCAAACCTCTTGTTGGAAGTGTTTTTGTGGCTTTCAATCATGCGAGATGGGTACAGCTGCATGTCGATGGCAAGTTCCCCTAATAAATCATCGTTTGGTGTGTGGAAGGCTTCAAACCGACCACTGCTGATTTTTTGGATGCGATTGCCGCGCATGAGCTTGCCATCAAAAACAAGACTGACATCGGCTATTCTATGGGAGATAGCCAAAGATAACGCCGCTTGCAGGTTAGATGTGGCGTCACTGCGATTCATGCCTAATGGAATTTGCGAGCCAGTCAGAATGATGTTTTTCGTGCACGCGCCGAGCATAAAAGACAAGGCTGAGGCGGTATACGCCATGGTGTCTGTACCATGAAGAATGACAAAGCCATCATAGTCTCGCCAGTGGGTGGCCAGAATAGACATCAGTTTTGTCCAATGTTTTGGCGTGATATTGGCGCTATCAATCAGAGGTGAAATTTCCAGTACTTCAAAAGAGGGAAGGGTATTTAGGCTCATTGCCAATGCTATTTCTATGCGTTCTTGTAAGCCAGAAGCAGGGGCTAAGCCCTGCTCTGTTTGCGCCATGCCGATGGTGCCGCCTGTGTAGAGGATGAGTACTTGTGCGCTCATATGACCACCTTACTAGGAGACAGCATGGATTGTGGGCTGAGCAAAATATTCACCTGTTCTTCCGTGAGTAGGTTTTCTTCTATGACCAGAGATTTGACGGTGCTGCCCGTATGCAACGCCGTGTTAGCAATGCGAGAGGCATTGGCGTAACCAATATAGGGAACCAGTGCGGTGATGATGCCGATGCTGTTTTCCACATGGCCTGCGCAGATGGCTTCATTCGCTGTGATGCCGCGTATGCAGCGCGTTTCTAGCATTTGGCAGGCTTCTTTGAGCATTTTTAACGAATTTAATACGTTGTAAATGATCATGGGTTCCATGGCGTTTAATTGTAGCTGACCGGCTTCCGCCGCCAAAGTGACCGCAAGATCAGAGGCGATAACTTGATAAGCCGTTTGATTCATCGCTTCTGGAATCACTGGGTTGACCTTGCCTGGCATAATGGAGGAGCCTGGCTGCATAGGTGGCAGGTTAATTTCACCCAAGCCTGTGCGTGGCCCACTTGAAAGCAGGCGCAAGTCGTTGCTCATCTTGCTGAGTTTAATCGCAAGGCGCTTCAATATGCCGGAGAAAAACACAAACGCCCCCATGTCAGAGGTGGCTTCCACAAGGTTGCTGGCAGGTACCAGTGGCTTAGTCGAAATGGTGGCCAATTTTTCTACCACCAGTTTGGCGTAACCTTCTGGCGTATTGATGCCGGTACCGATTGCGGTGCCGCCAAGGTTTACTTCGCAAAGCAGTGCACATGCTTCACTGATGCGGTCAATGTCTTCGCCCAGAGTAACGGCAAAGGCGTCAAATTCTTGGCCCAGTGTCATGGGAACGGCGTCTTGAAGTTGTGTACGACCCATTTTGACAATGTGTGCGAATTCACGCGCTTTGGCTTCTAAGGCTTCTTTGAGTGAGGCAAGGCTAGGAACAAAGTTGTCGGCAGCAAATTGAATGCCTAAGCAAGCTGCCGTTGGGTAAGCATCGTTAGTGGATTGTGAGCGGTTGACGTCATCATTTGGGTGGAGGTATTTGTATTCGCCTTTTTCATGGCCTAATTTCATCAGCGCAATGTTGGCAATGACTTCGTTGGCGTTCATGTTGGTCGAGGTGCCAGCACCGCCTTGGATCACGTCGACAATAAATTGGTCGTGATATTGGCCTTGAATCAAATCTTTGCAGGCGTAGACAATGGCGTCGGCCTTTTCTGGTGTGAGCAGTTTCATT
>CAZBUC010000097.1:0-3071 GCA_964494965.1 uncultured Maribrevibacterium sp. | reverse complement strand
GGGGCGCCAGCCGTGACGGTGATCGGCGACGTCGTGCGGTTGCGCGAGCAATTGAATTGGTTCGAGCAGCGGCCGCTTTTACCATCGCCAAGGCTTTGATTAGTTCAGGAAAATGTGAAATGGGAACGCCAGTAATGGCAAAGTTCTGAGCGGCACGCAATGTCTGTATACCGTACAATGCGTCAGCAGGAACGTCCATATTGCCAAGTAAATCGTATTCAGAGCGAGTATTCATGATGTGCTTCCTGAAGTGTCAGCAGGGTGTGATGACGTGCTGTTTGTGTTGTTATTGAGTTCTTCATTTAAAACAAAAAGCAGGACAAAAAGCAGTTCGTAATAAGGTGCTAAATGACGCTAGTTGATGCTTTATTAGCATCAACTAGCGTCTTTTTTGTGGTGTTTTTTCTGTGTTTAATTGCTTACACTGGCGTTAGATTTTTATGAGCATGTACGAGGCGAGTTATGGGGCAAGATTTTTCGACGAATTTGCGATTGCTGTGCAGTTTTTATAAATCTGTGGCCGAAGTGTGTCGTCGTTTGGGTATGAATAGAGCGCAATTCAACCGCTATCTTAATGGTACGACAGAACCGACTCATAGCACTTTGCGCCGCATTAGCGAATTTTTCGGCGTTGAGCCTGAGGAAATGGCGTTACCTCATAGTCAATTTGCTAGATTGGTGCAATCTCGTCCTGTTCGCCAAAATGCAGACGTAAAAGTGTCGACTCCAGAGCAGCAAGAGTTTGACCGTTTAAACCAATCTGGCAAACATGGGCTGGCAAAATACGGTGGCTATTATTTTGAGTACTACCTATCAATGGCGTGTCCAGGGAAAATTTTAAGAACCTTGGTGCACATCGAATCGCAGGGTGATAAGACCTACTATCGACGTACTGAGCGGCTCAATTTACGTAATCGCAAGAAATCGTTTCATGGGGTATATAACGGTATCGTGCAACTGCTGTCTGATCGGCTATTTTTGATGGACTATGAATGTCAGACCCATGTGGAAATGACACAAACCATTCTTTATCCGTCTTTTAGAAATCGAGTTGAACGTTTGACAGGCTTGCGTTTAGGGGTGTCGGGCAGTGGGGAAAGAGCGCCCTGTTGTACGCGAGTAGTTTATGAATATTTAGGTTCCACAATCAACAAAAAGCGAGCTATTGCACAATGTGGTTTGTACGAAATAAGTAGTGGGGCTATAGATGAAGATATTTGCCAGTCAATCAAAAATGATATGAAAGAAGGTGACTGGCATTTTAGGGCACGGTTCTAAGCGTCTTGTGTTTCGTTGTTGTCTGTCGTTTCTGAAGTCGGCTCATTGCTTGCGTTAGCCGCTGCTTCAGCTTCCATTTTGGCGCGTTCTGCTTTGGAAATGTATTTAGGCTTTCCTTTTTTTGGATTCACCTTTAAGTTGGCTTGCTTCATACGCTTTTCGTAGACGTCTTTGATTTTTTTGCGGCGATTCATAAATAATCTTGTTCCTAATTGTCTTGTTGATTGCCCGAGAATGGCATTTAAGGAACATGGCATTCAAAGAACAAAAAAAGCCCTGATCAACGATCAGGGCTTTCATGTTGGTACCAGTAGGCGGACTCGAACCGCCACACCCGAAGGCAACGGATTTTGAATCCGTCGTGTCTACCAATTCCACCACACTGGCCTTGAAAAAGGTGATGCGTATTCTATGGTTTTTTACATAAGAGTCAATCAATTAACACAAAATAAATGCGTATTTTTTAATGAATGGAGGTCATGACCTCATCGGCCCATATCATGGCGTCTAAAAATGCCCTGTTTAGGGCCGTTCTTTCATCGGCGGTCATGGCATCGATGCTGCACCAGTTTTGATCTTCACAGCTTAATGTGTGTGTGAGATAAGACCCGAGCTCACCCGACTGGGTCATAATGGCGTCGAGCAAATCTTTCTCTAAAGCAATCTCATTGAGTACGACGGTTTTTTCCAAATGAAAAACAGCGTCTATGCCAGACAATAATCCCACCATAAAGGCTGAGTCTGCCCGTTTAGAATGTGTATTTTCAGCCAGCAGTTGGCAGCAACGTCCGCGTGTTAATAGCACTTTCAAAAGCGACTGCGGTTGGTCGGTTGAAGAGGTGAGTGTAATCAGTAGGGCCCATTTTTTTAACTGTGCTAATCCAAGAAAGACAATGGCTTCTTTTATTGATGTCACGGTTTTAGCAACACCACAGACGGGGCTGTTAAGAATACGCAGCAGTTGGTAAGACAGCTTAGGGTTTTTAGTGACCAGGCGAGTGACTTCTTCAATGCTGATGTCTTGATCCTGCAGGGCATTGACGAGCGCAATGGAACCACTGGTGGCGGAATCAATTTTTTTGCCTTTTATTAGTTCAGGGCGTTGCAAAAAGTATCCTTGAAATAAGTCAAATCCAAGCTGTTTACAGAGTTCAAACATGGCTGAGTCTTCGACTTTTTCGGCTAATATGATAAGGCCTTTTGATTTCAGTTCATTGATTTCTTTTATGTATTCACTAGGCGGTGTGAGAAGGACGTCTATTTTAACAATCGAGACGTAAGGTAATAATGCTTGGTAATCGCTTTCAAACTGATAGTCGTCTAAAACAAACCGGTACCCTGCTGATCGCCATTTTTTGACGGCGTCGAGAAACTCAGCAGTAATTTTTTGGTTCTCAAGAATTTCGATATAGACGGTATCTGGATCGATTGGGAAGAAAGCGTCCGACAGCATGAGTTCGGTTGTCATATTGATAAAGAAAGGCTTTCTTAACTGGGACTCTAAATGAGTAATGCCAATGCACAAATTGACCAGTACCTGACTGGTGGCAACTTGACCATCGGAGATGTTTGCATGGAGGGCATCCTTTCCGCGGAATAATAGCTCATACCCAAAAATATCTTTCGTTCTTTTGAGTATGGGTTGCTGAGCCATCATAAGATCATTTAATACCGCTGGAAAATCGATCATTCTGTCTCTCTGTTTAAATTGCTCTTGTTTTTAAACGCTACCGTTTAGCTTGATGAAAGACACATAGAAGCATAGTTGACCCGTTTTATTCAATGTTTCTTAT
>CAZBUC010000096.1:0-8047 GCA_964494965.1 uncultured Maribrevibacterium sp. | reverse complement strand
ACCAGCGATTTGACTAAACCACAAGTTTGCGCTCTCTGCCGTGAATTGTGCTTTTACAGCATCTTCCCAGACCACAATATCGGTATACTCATCAAAAAAGCGGCTCTTATCTAATAGCAATTGCGTATCCGTAGTGGGGTGCGAAAAACACCAACGGCTATCATCGAGTTGTTTGGCGGTGATTAATGTAATTTGCGGGTGAGTGCGTCCCGTTATAATCTCGCCAAAGGGGTTAACTAGCGTATAGCGACGATCTCCCCAAAGACCTGAGTCGACAACTTGGCTAGACATTAACGTGATGCCTTGAATGGATTTAACAGGGTAAATGGCAAGTTCGCTGAGTGAATACAAGGCAAGTTCCTTTTTTAAATGAAAGATTATTATTGCCCAGTACAGCGGTTATTCCAATAAAAAAGCCCCAAAATAGGTCTATTCTGAGGCTGTTATTCTCTATTTTAAGTCACGCTACCTTGGATAGTATTACAAGTAGTATGAAGCCAAAGGCGGGAAGCCATTAAATTCAACGGCGCTGTAAGTCGTTGTGTAAGCGCCAGTCGATAGCCAATACATTTTATCGCCAATAGCCAAGTTCAGGGGTAAGCCATACTTGTAGTTCTCATACATGATGTCTGCACTGTCACAGGTTGGCCCAGCAATAATTACTTCTTCAAGCTCACCACCTTTCTCGACATAGATTGGGTACTTGATAGATTCGTCTAAGGTTTCAATCAATCCAGAAAACTTACCCACGTCAGTAAACACCCAGCGGTTAAGCGCCGTATGAGATTTACGTGAAATCAACACCACTTCACTGACCAAAACGCCCGCATTCGAGATCAAGGAACGGCCTGGCTCCAGAATGATACGAGGTAGCTTGGTGCCAAAATCTTCTTCTAGAAATCGAGAGATTTCTTCCGCATAGGTAGAAAGCTCATTCGTACGAGCGATATAGTTGGCTGGGAATCCGCCTCCCATATTGATCATTTCTAACTCAATACCGTCTTCTTCTTTTAAACGTTCAAAAATAACTTTAACACTCGCAATGGCCGCGTCCCAAGCGCCGATATCACGCTGCTGTGAGCCAACATGGAAAGAAATACCATAGGGTATTAGCCCCAATTCTTTTGCTAAAATAAGCAAGTCCATGGCCATGTCTGGGCGGCAACCAAATTTACGAGATAAAGGCCAATCCGCCGTTACGGTGCCTTCCGTTAGAATGCGAACGTAAACACGAGATCCAGGAGCCGCTTTGGCAATGTTGCGTAAATCGGCTTCTGAATCGGTGGCAAACATGCGCACACCTTTTTCATAAAAGTAGCGTACATCTTTGGCTTTTTTAATGGTATTACCATAGCTAACACGATCAGGAGAAACGTCACCAATAGCAAGAAGCTTGTCCAATTCATAGCGAGAAGCCACATCGAAATTTGATCCGCGATCACGAAGTAGGGTCAAAATTTCAGGTGCTGGATTTGCTTTTATCGCATAAAAAATGTCTGCGATAGGGAAACCCTTAGTTAGCTCAGTATAAGCTTCGTCGATGATTTCAGTATCAATCACGACAAAAGGGGTCTCTTTGGTTTCAGCAAAGGCTTTAAAACGAGCAAAACGCTCTGGAGTGTAGAAAGAATTAACGTCGATAGTCATGGGCAAAAAGCTCCTTAATTATGCAAAACATAAACCGATTATAAAAAGTAAACGCCTTTACTTTAACACGCCCTACTTATGGCTGTAACTTATCCGGCTCTCTGGCCTTAAGCGACTAGCGCAGCAGTTGAAGCGGTGCGGATTATGTTCAGCAACGACGCGGGCGAAATTTAATGCCATAGCCTTACATGGTCAAGTATTTTTACGCACAGGAATAAAAAAAAGGCCTATATGGCCTTTTTTTAAGAAGTGTGTTTGCTTACGCTGTTCTATTTTGTAGTGTATGAACACCGCTACCTAAAATTAACGCGAGGATAAAGTATATGCCTTCACTTGGGTTATTGACCAAAGCCGTGAGTCCAGGGCCTGGGCAGTAGCCACTTAATCCCCAACCTATGCCAAATAAAGTCGCCCCAACAATCAACTTGGAATCTATATGCTTTAACGTCGGTACGAACCATTTATCAGCAAAAATAGGTTTCATTTTTTTGTTTTTAATCCAGTAACCCACCATGCCAACGGATATGGCACTTGCCATCACGATAATCAGGGATGGGTTCCAATCGCCAAAGATATCTAAAAAGCCAATGACGACAGCCGGGTTGGTCATCTCAGAAAAAGCTAGTCCCAAGCCAAATAGCAAACCTGCAACCAGTGAAATAATAGCGTGCATAAGAATCTCCTAATTAACAATGGCGACTGTGATAATAGCAGCTGTCATAAAAATGACTGTGGCAACAATGGAGCGCGGAGACAAGCGTGAAATACCGCAAACACCATGTCCACTTGTGCAGCCACCTCCTAATCGAGTGCCATACCCTACCAGCAGTCCAGAAAGAATGAGTAGGAGAGGGCTTCGAGTTTCAGGAAAAGCAACCGTTTGTTCGGTGAGTACGCCATAGGCACTGCCACCTATTATTAGACCCGCTATAAACAGAAAGGGTAGCAAACGCCCTTTAGTGAATAAGAGCTGTGAAAATATACCGCTAATGCCAATAACACGACCTGTGGTAAGCAGATAGGCTGTGGCTGTTAATCCGATTAATAGTCCCCCGACAAGCGGGTTAAAAATAGTTTCCATGTTTCATTCCTCGTATTTATATAAGGATATTCTAATCTATAAGTATCAGGTAAGTCTAATGTAATTATGTGCAATAAAAGAAATTTATGCGATACAAGAGTTCGTCATTCTTTATCTCTGGGTCTAGCTTATGTATGGTATTTGTTTTTGGCACTTTGCCAGTCTGCTGGTAATAATGCTTGTTTTATCTGGGCAGATAATGGAGATCTTATGTTCAACGCGATAAAAAACTTATTCAGTACACCTGTCAGGGATGATCTTGCTGTGTCATACCAAACAGCGATCGCTTCGTTACTCATTGAGGTTATGTTGGCTGATCATCATGTAGATGAAGCAGAAGAACAACAAATCAAAGCCATTTTGCGCGACGTGAGTGAACTGGGCGATGATATTGATGGCTTGTTTGCAGAAGCTCGCTCTGGCGTAGAGCAAGCTCATGATTTATATCAATTTACGAAAGTGATCAATGACGTGGCTTCATTAGATGAAAAAATAGAATTACTAAGAGGTTTGTGGCGAGTCGCCTTGTCTGACGGAGAAGTAGACGCTCATGAAGATATAAGAATTCGACGTATCAGTGAGCTACTATTTTTGTCTCACTCAGAGTTTATTCAGGCGAAACTCTATGTCCAAGCTGAATACAAAAAAGAGTAAAAAAAACGCGACCAAGGTCGCGTTTTTAATGGCTGCTATTCAATGATTAAGCAGAGAAGTTTGCTGATGCAAATTCCCAGTTAGCCAGTGCCCAGAAACCTTTAAGGTAATCAGGACGAACATTGCGGTAATCAATGTAGTAAGCATGTTCCCACAGATCAACCGTGATAATGGCGGTTTGGCCATTAGTCATGGGTGTGCCGGCATTGCTTGTGTTGACGATTTCTAGAGAACCGTCAGCATTTTTAACCAACCAAGTCCAGCTAGAGCCGAAGTTGTTTACCGCTTTATCTTCAAACGCTGCTTGGAATTCTGCAAAAGAACCCCATTTTGCGTTGATAGCTTCTGCTAGAGCGCCTGTTGGTTCACCGCCGCCGTTAGGGCTTAGGCTATGCCAGAAAAAGGTGTGATTCCAGATCTGAGCCGCATTGTTGAATACTGGACCAGCAGGAGCTGATGCGATGATTTCTTCAAGTGACTTATTTTCGTATTCGGATCCTGGAAGCAAGCCGTTTAGTTTCACAACATAGGTGTTGTGGTGCTTGCCGTGATGGTACTCAAGCGTCTCAACAGACATGTGTGGTTCTAGTGCGTCTTTAGCATAAGGAAGAGCGGGTAATTCAAAAGACATTTAAATTCTCCTTGCTTTTTATTAACGAAAAATGCTTGTTATCAAGCAGTTAATGGTGCTTATATAGTAGCACCGAACGTTTTAAGATAATATTCTTTAGACCTGTTCTATACGAACTTTTCCATTTCATTTATAAAAGCGACTAAAAAGTATTTCCATGCGAAAAGACGATGATATTGAGATCCCCAGCCTGACTCTGGATCAAGATGAAGTCAGAGATAAGAGGCCTAATGCTACTAGTGCTCCTAAAGCACGTCCAGTGAACCCTACTCCGACTAAGCCTGCTCACGCGCCAAGTGTTGTTTATAAAAAGGCGAATCTGACGGGGGTGTATATACTGCTTTTTCTGATTCTATGTGCCTCTGCTGGTGCGGGCTATTGGTTGTGGCAGCAAAATATGCAATTGCGTAATGAGTTGTATGGCGCTAAAAATGAAATACAGAATTTAGACCATCAGCTCATCGCTGCTGACGTGTCGGCAAATAGGCAAGGTGAGACTTTAGAAGAAACACTCAATACGCATGCGAGTGAAATCCGAAAACTTTGGGGCGTGTCTTATGATACTAACCGTAAAGCGATTTCGGATAACACAGCGTCGCTTGCTGAGGTCCAAAAGAAGTTAGCAGATCTTAGAGAGACGGTTTCGACGCAATCTAAACGTATAGCCATTCAAGCTGACGCCTTTAGTGATGTAGAGGTAAACTATAATAAATTACTTCCTTCCGTCGCGGCTATTGAAAAGACAATAGGGGAGAGCACAAGTCAAATTAACAGCTTGGCGACTAAGCAGGCATCTCTAGATGATCTATTAACAGCTCAAGTAGGTCAGAACGAGGCGCAAACACTGAGCTTAGAGCAAGTTAATCAACAACTAAGTGGGTTAAGTGCAAAACTTGTAGAGCTTGAAAAGCAAATTTCGTCGACACAGAATACTGTTGACGTATCCAGTGTTCAGCAAACGTTGGATAAGCATCAAGAAGCCATTGATTCAATTGATGCTTTTCGACAGCAAATTCTTTCTGAAACAAATCGTTTAACGAAGCAGATTAACCAATTGATTATAGAGCAACAGTTTGGCGGTTGATTTTTACTGTCTTTATTAACATCCATAAGAGCCCTCTGTAAGAGGGCTTTTTTTTGCGATTTTAAACATACGAGAGATTTGCTTGGTGATGGTTTTTTAATATGCATATTCAACTAAAGTCTAGAAGGTGGGGTTTTTATAACCTAAAGGCATGTTATAGTGCAAAAAATGCTGAAGCCTGACAAGAGATGGGAAATTATGACAGAGGCAAGACTGACTCACCTAAAACAGCTAGAAGCCGAGAGTATTCATATTATTCGTGAAGTGGCGGCGGAATTTGATAACCCGGTAATGCTGTATTCTATTGGCAAAGACTCAGCCGTGATGCTGCATCTTGCGATGAAAGCCTTTTATCCAGGTAAACCGCCTTTTCCACTGATGCATGTGGATACGGGTTGGAAGTTTAAAGAAATGATTTCCTTTCGCGATGAGATGGTGGCGAAGCTGGGTTTGGAACTGATTGTTCATCAAAACCAAGAGGGTATTGCTCAAGGTGTTGGGCCGTTTACACACGGTAGTTCAAAGCACACCGACGTGATGAAAACCCAAGCATTAAAGCAAGCATTAGACAAATACGGATTTGATGCCGCCTTTGGGGGTGCCCGTCGCGATGAAGAGAAGTCTCGTGCTAAAGAACGTGTGTACTCATTTCGTGATAAGCAGCATCGTTGGGACCCGAAAAATCAACGTCCAGAACTCTGGAATATTTATAATGGTAAAGTAAACAAAGGCGAGAGTATTCGTGTATTTCCGTTGTCCAACTGGACGGAACTGGATATCTGGCAATATATTTACTTAGAAAGTATCCCAATTGTTCCATTGTATTTCTCTGAAAAACGTCCTGTTGTAGAGCGTGACGGTACTCTCATCATGGTGGACGATGAGCGTATGCCATTAAACGGCGAAGTGCCTGAAATGAAATCTGTACGTTTCCGCACTTTAGGTTGCTACCCACTTACTGGGGCTGTTGAATCGGAAGCGGCGTCATTACCTGAAATTATTCAGGAGATGTTGCTCACTAGAAGTTCGGAGCGCCAAGGGCGAATGATTGACCATGATTCATCAGGATCTATGGAAGAGAAGAAGAAACAGGGTTATTTCTAAGTTTGGAGTAAAGAAAGAATGTCTCACCAGTCAGAATTGATCAGCCAAGACATACTTGGTTATCTGAAACAGCACGAAGAAAAAGACTTATTGCGTCTTCTTACTTGCGGAAACGTTGACGATGGAAAAAGTACGTTAATCGGACGTTTGCTCCATGATTCTAAGTTAATTTATGAAGACCATCTTGATGCCGTGAAACGTGACAGTAAAAAGTCCGGTACTCAAGGTGAGGAAGTAGATCTGGCCTTGTTGGTTGATGGCCTTCAGGCAGAGCGTGAGCAGGGCATAACTATTGATGTGGCTTATCGATACTTCTCAACAGAAAAACGCAAGTTCATTATTGCAGATACACCAGGGCATGAGCAGTACACTCGCAACATGGCAACAGGTGCGTCCACCTGCGACCTCGCTATCATACTGATTGATGCGCGTTATGGTGTACAAACGCAAACACGTCGTCACAGTTACATTACGTCATTGCTTGGCATTAAACACTTGGTGGTTGCTGTCAATAAGATGGATTTAGTGGGCTTCTCAGAAGAGACGTTTGAGCAAATTAAGACCGATTATCTTGCGTTCGTAGATCAACTCGGCGACCGTAAACCACAAGATATTCAGTTTGTACCTATGTCTGCGCTACGTGGCGACAACGTGGTTAATGCGTCTGAGAGCACACCTTGGTATCAAGGTGGCCCGCTAATGTCGATTTTGGAAACGGTACAAATTAACCGTGACGTTAAGCGTGATTCATTCCGCTTCCCTGTGCAATACGTTAACCGACCAAACTTGGATTTCCGTGGTTTTTCCGGGACGATTGCTGCCGGTGTTGTAAGACCCGGTGACAAGGTGATTGCTTTGCCTTCCGGTAAAACATCCACTGTGGAAAGATTGGTAACCTTTGATGGGGATTTAGACACGGCTAAGGCTGGTCAAGCGGTGACCATTACTCTTGAAGATGAGATAGACATTAGTCGAGGCGACATGCTGTCCCATATAGGGCAAGAACCACTGATTGGCAGAACTCTGAGATCTTCTATTGTTTGGATGGCGGATCAGCCTCTGGTGCCTGGTAAATTGTACGATTTTAAAATAGGAACTCAAACTGTTCCTGGCAAGGTGCATCATTTCAATCATCGTGTTGATGTGAATACGTTAGCGTTAAGTAAGATAGACTCACTTGAGTTAAATGGTATTGCGGATGCCGTGCTTCAGTTTGACGCCCCAGTAGCATTTGATGAGTATACAGATAGCCGCTTTACTGGTGCCCTTGTGATCATTGATCGGTTAACCAATGTCACCGTGGGTGCGGGCATGGTTGAAGAGGCATTGGTAGATCTTGATCAAGATACTATCGTCAGTGCAGAAGAAAGAGCAGCACGTCTTGGGCAAAAGCCTGCTGTTATTGCATTAACAAATGATATCTTGTTAAAAGCGGAAATGTTAGAAAGATCACTGTTGCGTCAAGGTGTTGTTGCGCTAGTAAAAGCCGAGGCGAGTGCGTCCGAGGCGGATTTAATTCGTCAAACGGGTGTTGTTTTCTTAGTGGCGGATATTGCAATAGCAGACTCACACATTACGGAATCTGCACTGGACGACGTGGTCGATCTCATTGTTGAGCGAGTAAGGTTGTAATTATTTCGTTTTGAAATAAATGGTTAGATCAGCAATACCTAAGGCCAGCTAAAACAGCTGGCCTTTATTTTTTGCTTTTTCAGTTAGGTCAATGTTTCTGCGTCTATGCGTTTAACCTCTTTATGCTGATCTTCATTGCTGCCTAATTTCCAATAGCTAGAGATATATGAATTTTCTTTCTCGACCTGCTTTTCATTCTTAAAAAAATCACGCA
>CAZBUC010000095.1:0-8070 GCA_964494965.1 uncultured Maribrevibacterium sp. | reverse complement strand
TCATCCTCATGGAGTAATACCGACATGCCTTGGTAATATAGGTCGAGAAAATCTTGTAGATTGGTGAATTGATAAGCCGCTTTTAATGCGTCAACTGAATGGTACTTCAGGTTAACTTGATTACGTTGTGCGATGGCAAACATTTGTTCTGGTTCAAAGGTACCTTCGATGTGTAAGTGAAGTTCGGTTTTGGGCATTGCCTTTGATAAAGCAACCAGTGCGTCTGTTGTGTCCATGTGGTTTCCTATGTTTTGTAAACCTTGTAGTGGAAAAAAGCGAGCAAATATACAGGTCTCGGGGTTTGCTGTACAGGGCGTGTCTTTTCAAGGATTGATAGGGTTAAATTAGCATGAGTTTTGCCCGTCTTCCATTTAAATGCTTGTGTATCAATAGGAAAAATCGGGCTTGTTCTGTAGAATACCGCCATTCTTGTCTACACTTAAGACGTTATTATAGCTACGCCGCTTCTCCTGCATTAAATCTGAGAAGGTCGTTTTATGGTGTGAGCCGTGTTTGTTTAACCCGTTTATAATGTTTCATGCAGACTGTGTTGATTTTGCTGTGCAGCAAGGCTGAATAAATTATCAGGTAAGAGGTAGCGTGTTTACTCCGATTAAAAAAGTCACCAAAACACTTCTCAACTTGGGCTTTGAAGAAGAGTATGGCAACGATTTGAATCAAAAGCATGTAGTGAATTTTTCCTACCTGCTGTTTTGTGCTACCAGTGTTTTAATGTTGGTGTTGTTTGTCTCTCGTGAAGTACATTCTCTTGTTACGCTATCGGCGTTAGGTCTCGTGATTGCTCTGATCGGTTTAAAGTACAATCAGACAGGGCGCTTTACACAGGCTCAGTTAATCATTCCCTTGGTTAAAATAGGGCAAATTGGTCTGTTCAGTCTGATGTATTTTGGTACGGCAAGTGATTTTCACTGGTTGCTATTAAATGTAGTGGCTTACACCTTTGTGGTTTTTAGAGCGGATCAGCGGATTGTCAAATATTGGATACTGATTACCTGTGCTTTACTATTTTTGATATGCGAGATCACTAATACCAGGGGAGTGTATTTAACCGTTCAAGATCAGAGGGTAGTCATTTTTTTGGTGTTTTTTGCCATTGCCTTTTACTTTACCGTCGTTATTCATCTGGTGATGAACCGTCTGAAATCCGTCAACCAGCATTTGCGTGTCTTAGCTGAAAAAGATGAGTTGACCGGTCTTGCAAACAGGCGAAAAGTGCTTGCTGATGCGGTCAATATTTTTGCTGACTCGGTAATCAATCGTGAGCAATGTGTGTTTGCAATTGTGGATTTGGATCATTTCAAGAAGATAAATGACACCTTTGGTCATGAAGCAGGGGACTTGGTTTTATTTGAAGTCTCCATGCTAATGGCATCCGTGATACGCTCTCAAGATAAAATAGGCCGCTATGGAGGGGAGGAGTTTATTGTCATTATGCCTAACACTACCCTCAGAGAGGCTGAATATGTCATGGAGCACTTGCGTCAATCGGTTGAGGCAATGGAGATACAAACCGATAAAGGCATTATTGTGCCCGTGACCATCAGTATTGGTATAGCCTCGATTACGCCGAAAACATCGCGTTATGAGGAAATACTCGCGCAAGCCGATAAAGGGCTTTACGAAGCAAAGCACAGTGGACGAAATCGAGTTTCGATTCAGTCAGCCCGTTAACTTTAGATATATTTTGCCTGGCGTATTGACATATGAGTTGTCCACTTTCTCTGTGGATAACCTTGTTGGCTACTCTGATTTTCCTTTATAAATTCGTAGTGGGGCTATTTTGCTTCAAGTAATGTTTTGTTGTGATGATTATTGGGTGATCCATAAGCCCGCGGGTATGAGTTTCCATGCTGAGTCTGAGGAGCTGGGGGTGATGCAGTCTTTAGCCTTACACTATCCAGGCCAGACGTTCTACCCAGTGCATCGGTTGGATAAAATGACGTCTGGTTTGCTTATCTTGGCTTGCCATTCGGCTGCTGCCGCAGAGTTTGGAAAAATGTTTGAGCGACATCAAATAGAAAAACGCTATTTGGCCTTATCCACAAAAAAACCTAAAAAAAAGCAGGGTACTATTACGGGTGGAATGGTACCCAGTAGAAGAGGTCAATGGAAACTAACGAAAGAGAACGAGAATCTTGCTATTACGCAGTTTTTTTCCTTTTCTTTTCAAGGGTGTAGGCTTTTTTTAGTGAGACCTTTGACAGGAAAAACTCATCAAATTCGGGTCGCGCTCAAGAGTGTAGGGTCACCTATTTTAGGGGATTTGAGATACGGTGGGGAAGCAGCAGACAGAGGGTATCTTCACGCCTATGCGTTGCAATTTGATTGGCAAGGTGAAGAAAAGCGTTATGTTTGTTTACCCGATGATGGTGAGGCTTTTTCACTGGATCTTGCTGCGTTTGTTACGTCGCATCTTGATGAATCTTTATTGAAGTGGCCTTCTAGAAAGTAATTAACATAACTCAATGGGTGTTGTGCCTAATTGAGAAGGAATTTTAATGAAAAATGTTTTGGTTTATTGTCGTCAGGGTTTTGAAAAAGATTGTGCGGCAGAGCTGTCAGAAGTGGCGAATAGTAAGGGGTTTTACGGCTACGCTAAGGTCGTTGCCGATGCGGGTTTCATTGTGTATAACTTTGATCAAGCTGACGCGGGTGAAACCTTAATTCAGCAATTGGATTTTAATCGCCTTATTTTTGCCCGTCAGATTATTGCGGTTAACGACGTTATTGAATTAGAGCAGGGTGGTCGTGTTGAATCATTACTTGCGGCCGCGCGTGAGTTGCCTTTAGCTGAAGAAATTTGGATTGAAACCGCCGATACGAATGAGGCAAAAGCGTTATCCAATTTGATTAAAAAACTCGAAAAGCCACTACGTGAAGGTTGGAAAAAATCTGGGGTATTGCGTAACAAAGCCGTAGGGGTTCGCCACCATGTGTTTATGTTGGACGGTGAATCTGCCTATTTGGGTGTATCTTATGCGGCTTGCCGCAGTGAGTTTCCGATGGGGATTCGTCGGTTGCGTTTCCCAGCGGCGGGGCCAAGCCGTTCAACGTTAAAATTAGAAGAGGCATTTTTGCAGTTTGTTCCAGAAAAAGCGCGTGAAGCCAATCTTACGGAGGGTATGACTGCTGTTGATCTGGGTGCAGCGCCCGGTGGTTGGACATATCAGTTCGTGAAAAAAGGCATTCACGTCATCGCTATTGATAATGGACCAATGCAAAAAGAGCTTATGGCAACCGGTCTGGTGCAGCACGAAAAAGCCGATGGTTTTAAGTATGAGCCGCCTTACACGGTTGATTGGTTGGTTTGTGATATGGTGGAGCGCCCCATTAAAGTAGCTGAGTTAATGGCCAAATGGCTGGCAAGTGGCTGGACAAGACGTGCGATCTTTAACCTAAAGTTGCCGATGAAAAAACGTTATCAAGAAGTGACTTTGTGTTTGCAAGCAATGGATGAATTGCTTCGCAAAGCCGGTGTGAGCTACCAGTATCAAATAAAACACCTTTACCATGATCGAGAAGAAGTGACCGTGTGCATTATTGTTTGTTAATGGTCGTCTGAGTCGTGAGTGATAAAAAAAACCGGTAAACATATGTTTACCGGTTTTTTTATGTAGACAAGAGAAAACAAGACTAGATTGAATCTCTAAAGTTGAAGGCACTGTAGCCCATGGCTTCTTCCATTAATGGATCTCGTTGATAGATGTCCTCTCGGAATTCTGGCATACCATTAATGTTAGGAACAACAGTAAAGTACACGAGATACACAGGAATGTAGACAGGCAGCGAGATCACTGTGTTGCTTGCGGTCTGTAAGGATTTTTGCATTTCAGTAAATTGCTTACTGCCTTTGGTAAGGGCGGCAGCAAATTCACTGGGGTTTTCTAAGCGCACACAACCAGAACTAAATGCTCGGTTGGCTTCTCGGAATAAATGTTTCGCGGGTGTGTCGTGTAGGTATATTTCATGTTTATTGGGAAACATAAATTTGTACTGGCCAAGTGCATTCGCTTCGTCAGGTTCCTGTTCAAAACGAAATCTCAGTTTGTCTTCTGAAATGCTTTTCCAGTTGATCTTGGTTGAATCTAGCTCTTTTGCTCCGACTCCCCAACTTGAATAAAGCTTATAGCGATTTTTAACAAGGTAGTTGGGGTCAGATTGCAGTTTGGGGAGCAAATTTTCTCTAGCGATTCTGTGTGGAACACGCCAGGTAGGGTTGGTTACCATGTAAGTCATTTGGTCCTTGAATACCGGTGTTTTACGATCGGGTTTGCCAATGACGGCTTTCATGGAAGTCAGTTCACCGTTGAGATGTACGTCAACCATATAATTGGTCAAATCAACCCACACTCGGTTTGCTTCAAGTTCACTAGGAAGCCAGCGCCAGCGTTCAAGGTTATAAGCAATTTGCTTGGCTCTGACACTTAGCGGAACATTGAGCATCTGGATGGTTTTAGAACCTGCAGCACCGTCAGCGGTTAAGTGGTGACGTTGTTGAAATCGTATAAGTGCTTCTTTGAGGTGTACATCAAATTGCTCTTCGTCCACCTTGCGAGTTGAAAAGCGAATGTCCCCTAGTTGGGTGAGCCTAGCCCTTAATTGGGCGACTCTAGAGCCTTCGTCACCCATGGTGAGAGGGACGCCGGCGCTCACAAAAATATCTCTTTCTTTTTGTGCCAAGTCTTGATAGTAAACCAGCCACTTTTGTAGGATTTGATATTGACTGCTTCTTGGGGTCAGTAAAGGCAGTGAATTGACCATTGTGGTGGCGGATTCAAGGAACAAGAGGTCCTTCCAATGAGCGCTTGGTGCATCAAGTTGCCAGTTCGGGTCTATTAATTGCGGTTCATATCGACCATTGCTTACGTCGTGAGCGTAACTGGCTAAGGCGATAGTGGCAATAACATCCATTTCCGCGAGTTCTTGAGGAGTGGGTTGTTTTAAATCTAAATATTCTTTAATGATGTGGGTATGGTAATGAATAGGGTTGAGGCCATGGGTGTTTGATTCTTCTAATATGTCGACTAACTTATAAATTGACATATTAATGGTTTTGTCTGTAATCCAAAGTGGCTCGTGACCTCTCGCTTGGTAGGCTTCTAAAACGGTGTTATTAGGAAGTGCTTGGCCTGCAACAGGGGTGAACGCGTTCAATGCCAGTGCGACTTGCTCTTTTACATTGGTTTCAATTTGTTGTTCACTGGGTGGGACAATAACAAACTGTTTGTTACTGTTTGATGAGCAGGCGCCGAGTAGTAAGCTAACGCAAATTAGGGATATGAGTTGCTTGCTTGAGGTCATTCGTAAGTCCTTTGTAATGTAAGAATCGTAATGGGTACTGTCTCGCTTTCAAGTAATGTTAGATTGTCGATAGCGGATTGCCTAGTGCTGCCGCAAACGTATTCTTCAGCACTGAATTCGCTGCACACCTTGGGTCTGGCTGGATCATTAAACAGTGCACATTGATACGTCTCGGTTAACTGGATACAGGGAACGCCAGCGGGCTTTCCCTGTGGCATGCCAGGAATGTAAGAGGTAATGGATGGGGCTGTACAACAAGCACCACATAAAGGTCGACATTGCATAAATTAAATCTCAAACAAAACCAGCGTGTATCATGCTTATTGAATAAAGCATGTTTTTTTGTAATGCTCTGAATGAGCGTAATTTACAAAATATAACATCTGGCCCTTATTCTAGAGTATCGGCTGATTGGGTCATAGGGGATAATAGAAATCACTTTATTATTTTTTATCTCATTTTTTCGGTTAAGGCTTTTATAAATGGTAGTTCAGCATAAAATTTTAGTCGTTGAGGACAGCGCTGTCGTATTGAAGGTGTTGAACCATTTACTTTCACAAAGCACCTTGTTTGTGCCTGTGTTGTGTGCGTGTTACGCCGACGCGATGGAAAAGCTCAATCAAGCGGAAGAGTTATACTTTGCGGCTATTGTTGATTTAAATCTCCCTGACGCTGAGAACGGTGAAATTGTTGATCTGATTTTGGATAAAAATATCCCCTGCGTGGTTTTAACAGGGAATTTTGATGATAATTTGCGCTTGAGTTTGTTGAACAAAGGGGTACTTGATTACATCACCAAGGATAGTCGATATTCTTTTAATCACGTTATTAAAGTCATTGAGCGCTTGCATAAAAACCAAGGCATCAAGGTGTTGGTCGCAGAGGATTCCTTGACCAGTCGGCGGTTTATTAAAATTCTTTTAGAGCAATACCATTTTCATGTTATTGAAGTAGAAAACGGTCAAGAAGCTCTGGCGAAATTAGAAGAAGAACCCGAAATTCGTATGTTGATCACAGATCATAATATGCCTTTAGTGAATGGTTACGAACTCGTTCGTATGCTAAGACAAAATGTCCGTTTTCAGGACTTGGTTATTGTGGGGTTATCGGCAGAAGGCGACAACTCCTTATCAGCCAAATTTATTAAGGCAGGAGCCAACGATTTTTTGAAAAAGCCTTTTTACCACGAAGAGTTCCATTGTCGTGTTATTCATAACTTAGAAGCGCAAGAAATGTTGGTGAAAATACGAAATCTTGCCAATATTGACCCTCTTACTGGCCTGAAAAATAGGCGCAGCTTATTCGACGAAGGTGAACGCCTTTTTCATCGCGCCTCTCAAGGGGTGTCTTTGGCGATGCTAGACTTAGATCATTTTAAAAGTATCAATGATACCTATGGTCACCTTGTTGGGGATGAGATATTGAAAATGGTTGGGCGTGAAATTCAGGAGGCTTTTCCAGAGAGTTTGTCCTGTCGCTTTGGCGGTGAAGAGTTCTGTTTGTTCGCAGACGTCGATGGCGATACTATGCATAGTATGTTGGAAGCTTTTTTAACGCATTTACGCAGCAAAGAATTTACCGATGCTAAGATACTTTTAACTTGCAGTGTAGGCGTGTGCAGTCAGCCGCAAACCTCGTTTGAAGGAATGATTAAAGTGGCAGATCATTTTCTTTACGAGGCAAAAAGGCGAGGTCGTGACCAGATCGCATCTGATAAGTGACGCAGTATCATTAAGCGAAAAAAAACGCGCCAGCTAGGCGCGTTTTTTTCACTGTAATCGGCAATTACTCGCCTTTAAGCATTTTTACAAGTATCGGATTAACCATCCCAGGATTGGCTTTACCCTGTGATGCCTTCATCACTTGACCAACAAAGAATCCGATCATTTTTTTCTGTTTATCTTCATCTGATGCTCGGTATTGCTCAACTTGAGAAGTATTGGCGTCTAAAATGGTCTGGATCATGGCTTCAATGGCGCCCGTGTCGGTTACTTGTTTTAGACCTTTCGCTGCAATGATTTCATCGGCTGATCCTTCACCTTCCCACATGGCTTGCAAAATGTCTTTCGCGGTTTTGCCATTGATGGTGTTGTCTTGAATGCGGACTAGCAACTCTCCAAAAGCGTTTGCATTGACGGGGCAATGTTCAATGTCAAGTTGCTCTTGATTGAGCAGTTTGCTTAGCTCCCCCATGACCCAGTTTGCGGTGAGTTTCGGGTCTTTGACTACAGCATTGGCGGTTTCAAAATAGTCCGCCATAGCGCGCGAGGACGACAGCACGTTAGCATCGTATTCGCTAAGACCATATTCACTTTGGAAGCGCGCCGCTTTTTGACTTGGAAGCTCTGGTAAGCTTGCTTTAATACCATCAACATATTCTTGCGTTAAAACCACAGGCAATAAATCGGGGCAGGGGAAATAGCGATAGTCGTTAGCGTCCTCTTTGGAGCGCATGCTTCGTGTTTCGTTTTTCTCTGGATCGTAAAGACGAGTCTCTTGAATGATGCGACCGCCGTCTTCTAAAATATCCGCTTGGCGTTCGATCTCAGTATAAATGGCTTTTTCAATAAATCGGAACGAGTTAACGTTTTTGATTTCGGTACGAGTGCCGTACTCTTTTTGGCCTTTTGGTCGCAGTGATAAGTTAATATCGCAACGCATTGAGCCTTCTGCCATGTTGCCATCGCAAATGCCAAGGTAAGTGACGATAGAGTGAATCATCTTAACGTAGGCTACCGCTTCTTTCGC
>CAZBUC010000094.1:0-8079 GCA_964494965.1 uncultured Maribrevibacterium sp. | reverse complement strand
TTGCTATGTATCAAGCCGAAATGGCGTATCTGGCGCAAAGTAACTCGATTTTAGCAGCGAGTCTTTTTGATAATATGACACTTGGATTGAAAACGATCAGCGAAGATGAGATTTGGCGTGTTTTGGGCTGGTTAGAATTGACTTCTTGGGTCGATAGTCTGCCCCAAGGGTTAAATACTTGGCTTGGAGATCAGGGGGAAGCGCTTTCAGGCGGTCAGGCTCGCCGTGTTTGTTTAGCAAGAGTGCTGCTTCGAGACGCCCAAGTGATGATTTTAGATGAGCCATTTAATGGTTTAGATCGAGCCATGTCTGAGCGTATTTGGCGTGCTATTGAGCCCAGATTATCAGAGCGTAAGTCATTGATCTTAATGCATGAAAAAGCCGAATTCTGTCCAGTAGATGCATTATGTATTGATTTGATGGGTTGACATTTAGCACGTTACTAGGGCGTTTTCGAGCGTTGGGTTTTTATCCATCGCTCTTAGGGGGTACTTTTCTAACAATTGACCATTAAAATTGAAAATAATAAGTATCTGTCTACCATTTTAAGGATAAAGGGCTCGTTCATCTTTACAAACTGATACAATAATTTTGGTAATCAATTACATGGTTGGTATAAAAATAAATGGAAAAACCACTTCACCCTCAAAATGAATCATTGCGTTTGACGGCATTGCATCAGTCATCTCTTCTAGAGAGCAAAGAAAGTGCCTGTTTTGATCGTTTGACCCGTCTTGCTAAAAATGTATTTGATGTTCCTTTATCGTTTATTTCTTGGGTGGATGAGTTATCTCTTACGTTTGTGTCTAAACAGGGCGCTCTTAGCTTATTGGCGGATCGAGAGGTGTCTTTTTGTGGTCATACTATTTTAACTTCTGGTCTATTTGAAGTGAAAGACACGTTAGAAGATGTGCGTTTTGCAGATAATCCCATGGTGGTTGGCTCACCTTTTATCCGCTTTTATGCCGCTGTGCCGCTTTATTCTACCAAGGGTGTTGCCTTGGGTGCTTTGTGTATTATGGACATCAACCCCCGTTCTTTGACGACTTCAGAGCAGCAGACTCTAACAGAGTTAGCCGACCTTGCTCAGCTGGAAATTCAGCGTTTAGAAGGTCCGTCAACCTACCAAGATTCTGAGTCTCTGCAGCGCTTGTCTGAAGTGATCGTTCGTGCCCAATCCCATTTTATTAATCAAAAAAGTCGCAAAGAAGCCTTTAACTTATTACTTGAGGACATTCTTAAAGTCACCGACAGTGAATACGGTTTTATTGGTGATGTGTTGTATTCCGAAGAAGGGGTTCCGTATTTAAAAGCCTACGCCATAACGGATATTGCTTGGAATGAGGAAACTCGTCAAATCTACGCGCAGGGGACTATTAATGGAATCGAGTTCCGAAACCTAGATTCTTTGTTTGGTGCGGCATTACGCACTAAACAGCCGGTGATATCAAACCATCCGAGCCAAGATCCTAGAAGGGGAGGCTTGCCAAAAGGGCATCCTGACCTTAATAGCTTTTTAGGTATTCCAATTTACAGCGGTGACAAAATGGTTGCTATGGTTGGCATGGCTAATCGAGCAGTCGGATACAGTAATGACTTTGTGGGCTTTCTCAATCCTCTAATGCTGGCCGTCGGCCAAATTGTAGACGCGTCTAATCGACAAGCAGCGCAAGAGAAGATCAAGGCTGAGCTGGCCAATTTGTCTGCCGTTGCCAGTCAAACCACCAATGCTGTGGTTATTACAGACACTAGAGGCAAGACGGTTTGGGTGAATGCAGGCTTTACGCGTTTGACCGAATACACACTAGAAGATATCCGCGGAAAATCCCCAGGTGAGCTGTTGCAAGGTCCGGAAACAGACCCAGTGACTGTAAAAAAGATGCACGCCGCTTACGTTAAAAGGCAGGGGTTTGAAGTTGAAGTCATCAATTACTCCCGATCTGGTCGCGCTTACTGGGTGCGTGTGTCTTGTACTCCCTTATTAAATGAGTCGGGAGAGTTGGATGGCTTTATTGCCATTCAAAGTGATATAGATGCACAAAAGCGCAATGAAATCATGCTTCAAGAGTCGGCGCGTTTGCAGTCAACGATTCTAAACACCATGGTAGAAGGGCTTATTACTACGGATCAAGATGGTGTTATTCAGATGTGTAACCCTGCGGTGCTCGATATCTTTGGTTATTCTCAGGAAACGCTAGTGGGCCAAAATGTTAAGTTTTTGATGCCCGAACACTATGCGAAGACACACGATAAACACATGCATAATTACAAGGTCGCCAAAGCTAAGCACGACATCATGGGTAAAGCACGTGCTTTGACTGGCAGGCGGGCCAACGGCGATATCTTTCCTTTGGAGATTGCTGTCAAAGAAACCCTATACAATGACAAATTACTTTATGTTGCGTCTATTCGGGATATCACCGCATTAACGGAGCAGCAAGAAAAAATCGAAAAACTGGCGTATTTTGATCCTCTTACCCAGCTTGCTAATAGACGCTTATTAACCGCGCGTATTGAAAGTCTTTGTACTGATAGTGAGCGAAAAAATGACTACAATGCCTTGTTGTTTGTTGATCTAGATGATTTTAAAAATGTCAATGATGCGCTAGGTCATACTGTCGGAGACCGTTTGTTAGTGGAAGTCAGTCAGCGCCTGATGTCGAGCGTTCTATCTTGCCACGATACGGTTGCGCGACTGGGCGGTGATGAGTTTTGTGTGTTGCTTTCATCGCTAGGTCAATCTCAACAAAATACCCAAGATAAAGCATTACTTGTAGCTGAGCGTATTATCAGGGAGATTGAAAAGCCCTTAATCATAGAGAATGAAAGGCTCAAAACATCCGCTAGTATTGGTGTGAGTTTCTTCTGTGGTGAGCAGGTGGATTTAAGTGCGATGATGAAGCAAGCCGACATTGCCATGTATGAAGCTAAGAAAAAAGGCAAAAACCAAGTCTGCTTTTTTAGTTCTGACATGGAGGCACGCCTTTTAGAACGGTTAACATTGAAGTCTGAGCTAAGAGTGGCAATCAATGAAAAGCAACTCACCGTACATTACCAGCCAGTTGTTAATCAAGAAGCGCACATTGTTAAATTGGAAGCCTTGGTGCGATGGTTTCACCCAACCAAAGGCTGGATTCGACCAGACATTTTTATCCCGATTGCAGAGGCTTACCAGCTCATTGTGCCTTTGGGGGATTTTGTTCTTCACAACGTTCTGCAAGATATTGTTCGTTGGCGAGCCGTATCACCTGACTTTGATTGGAGGGTGGCCGTCAATATCAGTCAGTTTCAGTTATCTTATGAGCACTTTTATGACCAGACGGTTGCGGCGTTTACGGATTATCAGATTGACCCTAGCCAAGTGATTTTTGAAGTGACAGAAAGCGCGATAGCGCAAAATATAGACAATAGTATTGCCAAAATGTCCGCATTAAAGGCTCTAGGTATTACTTTCTCGTTGGATGATTTTGGTACGGGTTATTCGTCATTAGCCTATTTGAAACAACTGCCTATCAGCGAGTTAAAAATAGACCAAAGCTTTGTGAAAAGTTTGCCGGATGACTTTGATGATGTAGCGATTGTGCATTCAATATTGTCTATGGCAAGCGCCATGAACCTTAGGGTGGTTGCAGAGGGGGTGGAAACGAGCCAGCAATGGGCGTTTTTGAAGTCTGGGCATTGCGATAACTTTCAGGGGTATTTGTTTGCTAAGCCGATGCCAGCAAGCGATATTGAAAAGATTATAAAAGACCAAGGTTTGCTAGGAAAAAATAGCTTATCGTAAAATGTGTGCTCACAATTTGAGAAGGCATTAGCCAAGATACTAATGCTATAAAAAAGTGGCCTGATTATAGGCCACTTTTTAGTTGTGTTTTTATTTACTAAATTTCTAGGGCTTGCTATTTGTTCCTGAAGGCTGTGTTGTTTAGGCTCTGATCAACGCTATAAATAGTCCAACGCTCGCTAGCAAATTGTTGTCTTGCGAAAACTTCGGCAACAACTCGACGGTTTTGACGTCTACCTTCAGGGGTTTCATTGGTGGCGATAGGTCGTGTTGGGCCATAACCAACACTTTTGACACGATCAGGTTTGATTCTGAAACTGTCAACAAGCACCGAAGCAATAGCAGAAGCCCGTCGTTCAGATAAACTTCTGTTCAGTTCAGCAGAGCCTTGGCTGTCAGTGTGCCCTTCGATTACGACATTGCTATCAGGGTGGTCTGCTAAGAAATCGGCAAGATCTTTTAGTTCAGAGTAAAAACGAGGTTTGATTTCGGCTTTCCCTGTGTCAAATAACACGTTTAGTTCAACGGAAAGTAGTTTGGTATTTTTACTAGGACAGCCATCGTTATCAACAGCGGCACCTTGAGGTGTGTCTGGGCAAAGATCACGCGCATCAATCACACCGTCTCTATCAGCATCCGCTAGACGTGTTTGCACATTAGACGCATACAAACTCTCTGCTACAGCGACATGGCTGTATGCAAACAGTAGGGCAGCAAGGCTAATGTGTTTCATGAGGCTTTTCATCATGCTGTTAATACACTCTTCTAATCTTAATAAAATCAGTTTAGATAAAAAATAACATTCTAGCTAACGGTTTTTTGTAGCCTTATTTAATATTTGGGCAGTTATGTAAAGAAATGTAACTGCCCGAAAAACCTTTACCAGCTACCGGTGTTTTCCATGGATACCCAAGGCTCTGCTGCTTCTAGTGATCCATCTTTCTGTAAAAGTTCGATGGATATGCCATTAGGGTCTTTAATGAAAGCCATGTGCCCATCACGAGGTGGTCGCAATATGGTAACGCCCAAAGATTGCAGTTTTTCACACACTTGATAAATGTTGTCCACTTCAAAAGCGAGATGACCAAATTGGTCACCGCCAGTGTAGCTTCGATCGCTCCAGTTATGAGTCAGTTCCACTTCTGGAGCACCTTTTTCTGTGGCGTAATAAATCAGCGAAAACTGACCCTTCTCACTGTCCATGCGTCGCGTTTGGATGAGTCCTAGACCTTCGGTATAAAAGCGATGGCTTTCCTCTGGTTTGTCGGTTCTGATCATGGCATGTAGATAACGAATGGACATATCAATTCCTTCTAAATGAATAACAAGATGTTGTGTATTATTGCAGCTAGTGGTGAATAAGACAAAGTAAGGCGTACAACTCTCACTTTATATTCTTATTTTTCCTACACTCGGCGCCTTATTCTTCCCATACCCAGCGAAGAGGTTCGCCAAAATCATCGTAGATAATGGTTTTTTTAGGCTTCTTTTTGACCTGGGTTGGAGCAGTAGATTTCGAGGATTTTTTTTGTTGTATGGCGGCAACAACATGATTTAATGGGGTTCTGTCTTGTTTGGGCTCGTTAAAGCCGATGTGGCTCGTGTTATACTTGCCATCAACAAGGCCAGATTCCCCCATGCTAACTTGCTGGATGGTCCCATTTGCCTTGATAAATTGGTCGACCTGAGACTCCAGTTCTTTTCGTGTGTCTTTTTTTGTTGTCTTGGGTTTTATCATAGTGTTTGGGGAGGATGGTATCCTGCCATGCTAGTTGGTTAATGGTAATAGGGTAACGGGTTAAAAACTGATCATAATCTTCCATATTAAACGTAAGAGGTAGCTGGTGTCTATTAGCAACTTAATTGTGCATGAGATCCAAAAAAATGAAGGAGAGCGCAAAGCTGTGCTCATTGCACGACCTTCAGAGAACCCCATTGATGATCAGGCCGAGGTGTTGTCTGCTCAAGTCACGAGTTTATTTAACCGCTCTGGTATGAGCACAGGGCGCTTTGCCAATCCACAAGGCAGTGACGAGGGGGCGCAGTTGCCTTCGTTGTTGATGACCCATTTCAAAGAAAATGCGTTTACGGATTTTGCTGGCTTTACTAAAGCGTGTGCTGCTGATTTTTTGAAATACCTAGAGCCGGTCGAAGAAGCGGGTGGCGGCTTGTTGTGGTTTAATCATTTTGAGCTGCACGGTACGCACTTTTTATACATTGTCATGTTGAAGCGTAAGCAGGGCATTGGTTTAGGGTCAGACCTTAGCTTATCTCAAGTGGAGCAAATTGAGATGGAAAAGCTTCACATGTCGCTGCGCATCAATTTATCCGCTTGGCAGTCTGGTGATGAAGGGCGCTATATCTCGTTTCGTTTTGGTCGTGCTCCTAAATTTGAAAGTGACTATTTTACGCAATTTATTGGCTGCGATGAGCCTAAAGTCACGGCGAAAGAAACACGTAAACTGGTCGATTTAACCTCGGCATTTTGTCAAGCAGAGGGTTTTCCAGCCAAGCAGGCAAACGAGTTTAAGAAAATTGTTTCAGAGCAATGTCAGGCCAAAGCGCAAGACAATGAGCCTTTAGCAATGAAAGATATCGCTGCCCAGGTAGAATCCCGTTTTTCAGTCGAACAAGCGAATAAGTTTTTAGAGATAGCTGATTCAGACAGCTTCAAAATGGAAAAAGAAATGTTCGTCGAAAAGGCGGCATTGAAAAAGCTTACCAGGATATCCGGAAGCACCAGAGCGCTGACGTTAAGCTTTGACAGTGATTTACTGGGAGAGTCGGTGGTGTTTGATGCAGACTCCGGTACTCTGACGATTAAGGATTTACCGAAGACGCTGCTAAAACAACTGCAGTCTATGTCTAGTTAGATCCTTTGTTTTGAAAGGATCCAATTAGACTATTGCTTTCAAGGCCGCATTCCACCAAGAAGGTTTGCTAAAAGAGGGTTAAAGCCCCAGCAAACCTTCCAATTCTTTCATGGTTTTGAAGCATTCTGTTGCGCCCGCCGCAAGCTGCATGTCAGCATCAAGTGTTTCGCTAAAAGCCAACACACGCATTCCAGCGGATCTGCCTGCCGTAATTCCAGCAACAGAATCCTCAATGACTAGGCAGTCTTTCGGGTCGATAGCCAGCGCCGCCGCCGCTTTTAGATAAAGATCTGGTGCGGGCTTTCCATGTTCAACGTCCTCGACACAAAAACGGGTTGAAAATCGATCGGCCAGCTGGATCTTATGCAGTTTGTAATTCATTTCTTCACGACGAGCATTGGTGGCCATTGCAATAGGGACGGAGATTTTATTCAGCAATGATTGAACACCATTAATTGGCTGCAGATCTTGCTCCATGGCGTCGTGGAAGCGCTGACGATAATCGGCATCGAAACTTTTGGGGAGTGGTTTGCCAAGCAGCTTTTCGGCATTCGTAAGATTTTGTTGGTTGGTGAACCCAGTAAATTGTGAGTGTAAGGTGTCATCATCTAGTTCTAAGCCGCATTCACTCAGCATGGTTTTAAAAATCGCATTGGAAACACTTTCTGTGTCGACAATCACACCGTCACAGTCAAAAATAATGGCTTTGTATGCTTGCGTCATAGGTCAAATACTTGGTTGAGAATGAACCAAGATCATAACTAACTTGAGGTGGTTTAAGGAAGGGAGGGAGGTGTTATTATTTTTCTCCCCTTAAAAAAATCAAAGAATGTAATATATACTATTGTTTAATTTTTATGAGCTAGGTGGTCTATTTTCGTTAGATGAATAAAGCGTTCATTTCATCTGTTGTTTCTTTATGTGTTACCACATGATCTGTTGCTTTGTTTTTATTAAGATGTCGCCTTTCTGTTTAGTTTGCTGTTTGGCCTAAACGTTGTGGGCGATCGCTGGCTTTTTTCAATGCTTTAAATGAACTTTGAAAGAAAGTAACAACTGCTTTGATGCGACGAGCGCGTTTTTGACGACGAGCGTGGTCTTCAACGGTAGTGTCTTCAAAGCCCCATTTAGCCAGTAAAGCTTCATATTGTTCTTGAGAGTCCATAATATTCTCCTGTTTGTTTTGAGTTGATATGTTGTTTTATTACAACATTTATAATATTAGTGAACCTTGACCGATTGAACAAACGATCCTTTTTCATCAAAAAGGTGAGTTTTTTTCATCGTTGATGTTTTTGCCCTATTTAATTTTGTAAGGAATTTTCATTGTACCAATCGCTAGATCAGTTTTCGAAAAGTTGGATTTTTAAGCGTAATGACCCAAAAGGTTTGCCAGAAGACTTGCAGGCGATACGATTATTG
>CAZBUC010000093.1:0-8242 GCA_964494965.1 uncultured Maribrevibacterium sp. | reverse complement strand
GAGCGGTCATGCCGATGCCATGGGCGGTTTGGTGTGTGGCTCCGAAGATTTGATGGCCAAAGTTCGTCATTATCGAGAAATCAATGGCGCGTCATTGGATCCGTTTTCTGCCTATTTGATTATTCGTGGTATGAAAACCTTGGCACTACGAATTCGCCAGCAACAAATCAGTGCACAAGCGATTGCGCAATATCTATTAACGGAACCTTTGGTGGAAGCGGTGAATTACCCAGGTTTGCCAAGTCATCCGAATCATGGGATTGCCTGCGAACAGATGCGAGGCTTTGGGGCGATGGTGAGTTTTGTTTTGGTCGGTGGTATGGATACGGTGAAGACCTTATTACCGCAATTACAGTATGCCCATTGCGCGGGTAACTTGGGCGCGGTGGAAACCATTTATGGACCCGCCAGAACCACCAGTCATGTGGAAAATACCTTAGAAGAGCGTTTAGCGCTGGGTATTTCCGAAGGTTTGGTGCGCATTTCGGTGGGGATTGAAGACACAGAAGATTTAATCGCAGATTTGCAGCAAGCGTTCACGCAAGTGAGACAAAATTTAGCACATCACGCAGGCCAATTGGCATAACAACCAAAATGAAAAATGCGTTGAAACGCATTAGCGTTTCTAAAGGGACGACCGCTCACAACCCCTGTATGATGCGCGCCAAGTGTTTAATGCGCTCATTGTAAGGCATGTAAAACCGATCCGAGTTGAGTTTTTATATTAATAGGAGACAAAAGAGAATGAAAAAAACACTGATCACCGCTTTGGCTTTATTGGGTGCCACCTTGGCATCCGCTTCAGACAATGCACTATGGGAAAAGTCCACATTAAACCAAGTCTTAAACCGTGGTGAACTGCGTGTTTGCGCTGAAGCTGGGTACATGCCTTTTGATATGCGTGACAAAAAAGGCGACATCGTGGGTTTTGATGTAGACATAGCCAAAGCCATGACCAGAGCCATGGGCGTGAAGCTGGATATTCGTAATACCGCATGGGACGGCATTATTCCGGCTTTGTTAACCGACAAATGTGACATTATTATCTCGGGCATGACGATCACGCCAGAGCGTAACTTGAAAGTAAACTTCACAGATCCTTATATTGTGGTGGGTCAAACGATTTTATTGAGTCCTAAATTAGAAGGCAAAGTCACTAATTACCGTGATTTAAACGATGCCAAATACACCATAGCGACGAAGTTGGGTGCCACATCGGATTTCGCCGTCAAACGTTACATGAGCAAAGCTAAGTTAAATTTGTTTGAAACCGAATCCGAAGGCGTATTGGAAGTGATCAATGGCAATGCCGATGCGTTTGTTTATGACTTACCTTATAACGCCATTTACGCCTCTCAGAATGAAGGTAAGCTAGTGCATTTGGATGAGTCCTTTACCTATGAGCCGCTGGGTTTTGCCATTCGAAAAGGCGATCCTGACTTTATGAATTTCTTGAATAATTACCTCGCGCAGATTAAAGGCGACGGCACCTACGACAAGATCTATCAAAAATGGTTTAACAGCACCACTTGGATCAGCAATATTCAGTAACACAGGTAGCAAACAAAAAGTGGCGCAGCAAAGCGCCACTTTTTGTTACTTCTGTTTTGAATTCACCATAACGGAGAATCTTTCATAGATGGAAAAGCAATCGCATCTGCTTTTGTGGAAAGCGGTCTTTGTTCTAATCATCATAGGACTGGGCTTTGGTATTTATGCCGGCAGTAAAAGCATTGACTACACTTGGCGCTGGGAACGTATTCCCCAGTACATCATAAACACCGAAGCAACAACGGTTCGAGCCCCCTTTGATGGCACGGCCACCATAGAAAAAGGCCAGCGTCTTGTGGTGACCTCGGATTACGGCGACGCGCCGTTGATTATTAATGACTTTGATACCTTACTGATTAGTCATGGTGATTTGGTTTTTGAAGGTGACCCCATTGTCGAAATAGAGAACTGGAATATCGGCCCATTAACCTGGGGACTGGTTATGACACTGAAGTTGTCTGTGGTGTCTTTGGTGTTTGCGGTGGTGATAGGTTTGTTTGCAGGATTAGCCAGAATATCCTCGAATCCTGCGCTGCGCTATTTGGCGATTACCTACATTGAACTCATTCGAGGTACGCCTCTACTTGTTCAGATTTTTATCTTTTACTTTTTTATCGGCACCGTATTGGATTTAGACCGCTTTACCGCCGGTGTGGCAGCCTTGTCTGTGTTTACGGGAGCCTATATAGCGGAAATCGTGCGCTCTGGTATTCAGTCCATAAGTCCTGGTCAGATGGAAGCCGCGCGTAGCCTTGGGATGAATTACGTTCAGGCGATGGTCAATGTGATTTTGCCCCAGGCCTTTAAACGTACGCTACCGCCGATGGCAGGACAGTTTATTAACCTAATCAAAGACTCGTCTTTGGTGTCGGTTATTTCCATTACTGATTTAACTAAGGCTGGCCGCGAAGTGGTGAGTTCCACGTTTGCGCCTTTTGAAGTATGGTTCGCCGTGGCACTGATGTATCTAGTGTTAACCGGCGCCTTGTCTTGGGCCATTCAGCGTCTTGAAAAGAGGTTATCTGCCAGTGACTAATAGGACCGATAAGAGCATCATTCAAGCTCGAAATATTGAAAAGATTTACCCGAATGGCTGTCATGCTTTAAAAAACGTCTCTCTTGATATTCATCGTGGTGAAGTCGTGGTAATTATTGGGCCAAGCGGCTCAGGTAAGTCGACGTTTTTACGCACCTTGAACCAGTTGGAAACCATTTCTGCTGGCACCATTCATATTGATGAAGTGAGCCTGACGGATAGAAAAACCAACATCAATAAAGTGCGCGAAGAAGTGGGCATGGTGTTCCAGTCCTTTAATCTTTTTCCGCACAAAACCGCGCTGGGTAACGTGGCTCTATCACCCATTAAAGTGAAGAAAAAGCCCCGTGCACTTGCGGAGCAAGAAGGGCGTGAACTGCTCAAAAAAGTCGGTTTAGCGGAACGCATGGATAACTATCCATCGCATTTGTCTGGTGGTCAGCAACAGCGTGTGGCTATTGCGAGAGCTTTGGCCATGCACCCTAAAATTATGCTGTTTGACGAGCCTACTAGTGCGCTTGATCCTGAAATGGTGGGGGAAGTACTGGACGTGATGAAAAGCCTCGCCCGTGATGGTATGACCATGGTAGTAGTGACCCATGAGATGGGCTTTGCCCGTGAAGTGGCTGACCGAGTCGTTTTTATGGAAGAAGGGGAACTGGTGTTTGAAGAAAGCCCAGAGCGCTTCTTTAGTTCTGACAATCCGCGTCTACAGCGTTTTCTTGGTCAAGTGCTCTAGTATTGATGACACATCTTGGCCACAATAATTGGCTAAGATGTGTCTTTTTGGTGGCCTTCAGTATGAATAAAAAATCCCTTCCGCCATTAAACTGGCTGCATACGTTCGAGGCGTCGGCTCGATGCCTCAACTTCACACATGCAGCGGAAGAGCTGTGTTTAACCCAAGGGGCCGTGAGCCAACAGATACGTTTACTTGAAAGTCATTTGGGCGTGTCACTGTTTAAGCGTTTACCGCGCGGCTTGAGTTTAACGGAAGAAGGTCGTTCCTATTTTCCTGTGGTCAAAGACGCAATTTCTCGTTTGACGGTGGGCACGCAAGAAATTTTTACTCAGCAAGACAAGCAAATCATCAAGGTGTGCGGCAGCTTGTCGTTTTTTTCACATTGGCTGGCGCCCAAGCTGGCGGATTTTAGTGCGGCTTACCCTCAATACGATATACGCTATGTGAGCAATATTTGGGTACAAGCCTTAGACGCCGAAGACGATATGGAAATTCGCTGGGGGCATGGTGAATGGCCAGGTTTGATATCACAGCGACTGACTTGGGATAACCTTGTGCCTGTGTGCTCTCCCGAACTGATGGCTCGATCGCCGTTAAGAGTCCCTGCGGATCTCGCACATCACCCATTATTGCATGTTATTGGTTATGAAGAGGGTTGGGGCTACTGGCTGAACATTATGGGAGCCGACCAGGTAGATTCCTCCCTAGGGATGCAATTTGATACGTTAGTATCGACATTACGTATGGCTGAGCTGGGTCAAGGAGTGGCGTTGGCACGCTCATCCATGGTGGAGGGCTTGTTGGATGAGGGTAAGTTGGTCGCACCATTTGGTCAAACAGTAGAAGCCAGTGAATCTTTTTACATTGTTAGGCGGCACGGTGCAGAGCTACACCACGCAGCAAACGTTTTTTTTGAATGGTTAGTAAGGCGTGCTCATCTTGCTCAATAAAGACGTCGCATTCACTCAATCAGGACACTTTATCGCAGGAGTATAGTACTAAAGTGATCTGATCATCGAGGCCTTGCGTATTGATGTCATTATGGCGATTACTTGAGGATAAATTGTGACTCCAGATGTTTCTAGAATCATTGAAATGGCGTGGGAAGATCGTACGCCATTCGAAGCGATACAGTCCCTTTACGGTTTGTCAGAACCCGATGTGATACTTTTGATGCGTCGTAATTTAAAGTCTAAGACGTTTAAAAACTGGCGCGCCAGAGTCTCTGGTCGAGCAAGCAAACACATGGCGCTTCGCAATCCTGAAATTACCCGTGGTTATTGCAAAACCCAATACAAGATAAGGGCCAACAAATAACCACTAAGTCATGTAACCACTAAGTCATGCCGCATTACGCGGCATCGCTCTCAACGAATTCTATTGTGTCATCGTGGTCAAATACCACATTACTTTCTTCTTCACTGTACAAGGCATCTTCGTCTGGCTCTATGACTAGGTCTTCCAGCGCTTTTTGTGGTGCCGTTTTTGGACTAGCCTGTTTATTGTCTACTTGTTTATTGTCATCTAGCTTAGAGAGCGGTTTTTTATTAGCCGCTTTTTTAGCACCCTGTGATGTCTTTTTCTTATCGCTTAAAATCGCTAAAACCGCATCTTTTTGTTGCGCAAGATACATAGACAGCGCTTCTCTTTGAACCTGGTCGCTGACTAATTCACTCTGATCTAACACCTCGTATAGAGCGTCTGCGGTGTCTAGTAATTTGTCATAGGCATCGGCTTCTGCTTTCGAAGTAAAGGTCATTTTTTCGATTCCATCGCGTTCAACAACATATTTGATAATAACAGGCATGGTCCACCTCCGATAAATAATACTGTATAAATATACAGTGTTGTTTTCCTGCTTGTCTAGCGTTTTTTATTTGTTGATCACAGCAATGATTGGTAAAGTGGCGCTCTTGCTAAAGGAAAACGCGTTTATGCAATTTGACCTCTCACAATTTGATTTTTCTCAACTCAATTTTTCTTTCATCACAGACCATGTTGAAGTGGTGTTGACGCTGTCTTGGGTGGTGGTGTTTTACATTGGTCGCCGCTATACAAAGCGCGCAATTCGGCAGAATAAGCGCATTGAACACGACAAAAAGCGCCAACGCATCAACTCGGTTGATAACATCTACAACCTGATTCTAGTGGTAGGTTTTATCATAATCTGGTCATCCGAGTTGCAAAATATCGCCATTTCCATTGCCGCTTTTATGGTGGCCTTGGTCATCGCCACAAAAGAATTTATTGCTTGTATCGTTGGGGCTTTTTATCGTGCCAGTACTCGGCCATATCAGGTCGGAGACTGGATACGCATTGCTAATTACGAAGGCGAAGTGACCGACAGTGACTGGTTATCTACCACCTTATTTGAAGTGGATTTAAAAGGCGGTACTTACACTTATACCGGTCGTACTACCGTGGTGCCAAACAGCGTGTTGCTTGTGCATACGGTACAAAATTTAAATTACATGCGTCGTTATGTGACGCACACTTTTTCGATTTCACGACAAACCGATGAGGTGAATTTGTACTTAATAAAAGAACAAATACTGGAAAAAATCCGCGAATACAGCGAGCACTTTCATGACGTCGCGATTCGCTACAACAGCCTGATCGAAAAGCGCTTAGACATCAAGATTTCAGGGCCCGAACCCAGAGTCCGAATCACCACAACCCCAGAAGGGTTTAACACCTTTACCGTGTCTTTGTTTTGCCCGACGGAAGAAGCGGTTGAAATTGAACAGAAAGTCATCGAAGCTTTTATGGCGTTTTGGTTCGAAAAACGCGATGCGCGCGCGATTGCCCTAAGGGGGGAAGGATGAGACATTATAAGAGTATCTACGCATTGGCGATGGTCGTTTTGTCATTGCTGTTAACCGGCTGCAATAGCTTTATTGTTAGTGAAGAAGACGTCAATGCTGAAGTTACAAAACAATTGGCGGAGCAATCCACACACCAAATTACTCTGCTCGTAGAAGGCAATGCGCTTAACTTAGATTTACAGATTACCAGCGCTAAAATCGATTTTACGGCGCGAGATGGCGGCTTGGTGTTGGCAGATTTAACCAGCGACATGACAGGTACCTTGACCGCATTCGGCCAAGTTGTTTCTTTAACCACCAAAGTCAACCCGTCGTTTGAATCTGGTGTGCGCATTGAGGAAGATCGACTTTATTTAGTCGCCCCAAAGATCACAAAAATCGACGTAAAAGGCGCCAGCTTTAGCGACAAAATGCTGCGTTCGACCTTAGGAGGATTGCACGGGGATTTTGAAAAAGCCTTAGCCACTTACTTTGATGAGCACCCTGTTTACGTGTTAAATAATTCACCATTTGAAAAAACCGCGGCCGCTTTAGTGAAAGACATCATCATTAAAGAGGATTCTTTAGAGCTATCGCTTTTCTAAAAGCCAAACAAAAGAATCTAGCGGAAGAGTCTAGGTAAGTGCATCCATAGTCACTATAATGGCGCGATAATTAACAATCGAACCTAAGATTAAGGAAACCAGATGCCCATTACAGACAATCAAGTTGTGCAATTTCACTATACTTTGCGTCATGGTGAAGAGCTGATCGAAACCTCGGCGGGCAAAGATCCGGCTGCTTACCTGCATGGTCATGGCAACGTCATACCAGGACTTGAAAAAGCCATGGAAGGAAAAGAAGTGGGCGACGAGTTTGAAGTAACAGTGGCCTGTGCCGATGCCTACGGTGAGCGCCACGAAGATCGTCAGCAACAAGTGCCAGTCAAACATCTACAAGGCGCGAAACGTTGGAAAGCGGGTATGGTCGCCATGGTACAAACCGACAAAGGCATGCGTCAGGTGACTGTGGTTAAAGTGGGCTTGAAACACGCCACGGTGGACTTAAACCACCCTTTGTCTGGTAAAGACCTGACCTTTAATGTTCAGATCGTAGACGCACGTGAAGCCACCAATGACGAGATTGCACATGGTCACGCCCATGGCGTCGGTGGTCACCACCACTAATCACTGAGCGATCCTGCACAACCAAAGCCCCTACTACGGATAGCCGAGTAGGGGCTTTGGCGTTTTTACGGACAAGCGAAACAAATTAATAAGAATCGTTATCAACTACTTGACAGATGGGTGTTCCCCGCACATTATTGATAATAGTTATCATTTATGTGTTGAGAGGGAGAAAGCGATGAGTCATTATTTGGTGCCATTTTCAGTGCTCGAGCAAACCATTCAAGCAGGCCAGTGTGCGGATTCGCCCGATGTGCTCTACTATTACCTAAACGTGACGGAAGAGTACGCCGAACGATTGAGCATTAACGATGCGGTACGACTGCATCAGCGTGTGTTTTACGTGTTACTGGATACGGTCTGTGACACCAGCCTTGCGCTGCATTGGCGTCAAACCTGTTTAGACAAGGTGTATCTTCCTTTGTCGCATCTCAAACACTTAATCGTGACCTATCAAGACGCCAGAAACTACTTCAAAATGGAGCACAACCTGCGGGTTTTGAGTCACTACTTTCTTTCTTCTTTTGAACAACAAGGACAATATTAAGCCATGAATATGCGTATTGAAAAAGACAGCATGGGCGCACTAGAAGTCCCGGAAAAGGCCTTGTATGGCGCGCAAACGCAACGCGCCATAAACAATTTCCCCATCAGCAATGAACCGCTCCCAGAAGCCTTTATCCGCGCTTTAATATTAATAAAAGCCGCTGCTGCTCGAGCCAATGAAACCCTAGAATGCTTAACCCCAGAACTGTCTCAAGCAATCCAAAATGCTTGTGATGAGCTTTTAAATGGCGATGATTTGATGCAGCATTTCCCGGTTGACGTTTTCCAAACAGGCTCTGGCACCAGCTCGAACATGAATGCCAACGAAGTGATTGCCACCTTGGCCAGCGTCTATTATGGATCTGTTGTCAATCCA
>CAZBUC010000092.1:2435-8359 GCA_964494965.1 uncultured Maribrevibacterium sp. | reverse complement strand
TGCGCCTGTTTCGCAGGCTCAACGCGTCAGCGCGAATCCAACACCAAGGCGATTGGTGTACCTTTTTATCAAGTGACTGATTTATCGAGGTTTTTGTCGTGGCTTCATCCCCACAAGATGTGACGACCAAGGGGAGGGACTCTACCCAAGAGCCGAATGTGCTGTACCTGCGACCTGTGCTGCAGTATGCAAGGTCTTTTAAATTTAATGTGAGAGAAAGTATGTCGTTTTATCTCTTAGGGTTGTCTATCTTGTTAGTTTTTGTGCCATATAAACTCTCATTTTCAAGAGTGCCTTTATGGTGTATGTCGTTTTTTGTAACGGTAATATGTGCTATTTACGAAGGCGTGCTTGATGTTCAAGGAGTGGCTATTCTGGCGGCTTACTGTCTGCTCTTATATGGGGCGATTCATCTCCGACAAGTCATTCTACGTAAGTTATGTGTAGTGGTGTTTGGTGTTGTCTCTTTAGCGCTTGCGATGCATTTACTGCCAGGTTTTCATAATCTTCTTATTGTTCAACCTCATAATATTACCGACGATGCTGTGCCATTTAAGTTATATGCTAATTTTGATAAAGGGTTAGTTGGTCTGTTTTTACTCGGGTTTATTTTCAGAGGGCAAATTAATCGAAACTATTACCGAAAACGTCCGAAGGCTAAATTAATAGGGACGATATTTTGCGTTACACCGATTCTTGTATTTGCGTGTGCGCTTCTGCTGGGGTTGATTCAATTTGATCCTAAATGGCCTAGTTTTTGGCTGTATTTTTTGGGTATCAATTTGCTTTTTACATGCGTTGCAGAAGAGGCCTTTTTTCGGGGTTATTTACAGCAAGGACTGTCCAGTTGGCTACATGAAAAGCCTTACATATTATTTGTAGTGCCTTTTATATCAGGTGTGATTTTTGGTGTTGCCCATTTTGGTGGTGGGGTGGGGTATGTGCTTACAGCGAGTCTAGCGGGAGTGGGTTATGCATTGCTTTACCATAAAACACACAGAATTGAGCTGTCTATCTTATGTCATTTTTTGTTGAATGTTTTGCATTTGTTTTTATTTACTTACCCTATGCTTGCCTAGTTGATACGTACAAAAAAGCGGCTCAATAGAAGCCGCTTTTTTGTACGCGTTGAAAATTAGTCTGGTGCGTTATTCTTCCATCTGTGCATTATCAACAAGCTGACTGTCACCAATATCTTTTGGAAGAATTAAGTTCAAGGTGATGGCCACAATGCCGCATAAGCTGATGCCCTGCAGGCTAAATTCGCCAATCCCAAACGCCATGCCACCGATACCAAATACCAGAGTGACGCCCACAATAATGAGATTACGTGATTTATGTAGGTCGACTTGGTTTTTAATAAGCGTATTAAGCCCGACAGCAGCGATAGAGCCAAACAGCAGAATCATGATGCCCCCCATGACCGGGAGAGGGATAGTTTGCAGTACAGCCCCTAGTTTACCCACCCAGGCAAGAATGATAGCGGCGATAGCGGCCCATGTCATGATGAGAGGGTTAAAGGCTTTAGTGAGCATAACGGCGCCTGTCACTTCACTGTAGGTGGTGTTTGGTGGAGCGCCAAACATGGAGGCTGCCATTGTTGCGACACCGTCTCCTGTCATCGTTCTATGTAAGCCTGGCTTTTTCAGGTAATTTTTTCCGGTAACGTTTGAAATGGATAAAATGTCGCCGACGTGTTCCACTGCTGGAGCAAGTGCGACAGGTAACATGAACAAAATGGCGTTTATGTTAAACTCTGGCGCTGTAAAGTTAGGAACGGCGAACCATGCCGCCTCACTGACGGAGGTGAAGTTGACTATGCCAAAGAATAAGCTAAGTATGTAGCCAACCAATATGCCAGCAAAAACGGGGAGCAGTCTAAAAAAACCTTTGGCAAAGACGCTGACAAGAATCGTGGTTAGCAGAGACGCTAGGGCGATCCATATTGCTATGCTACCGTCCACTATTTGTATGGCACCATCGCCGCTTTTACCCAGTGCCATATTGACGGCGACAGGTGCTAAACCAAGCCCAATCACCATAATAACAGGCCCTATGACGACGGGAGGTAAAAGTTGGTGGATGAATCCAGCCCCTCTGATGCGAATAAGCCCTCCTAGAAGAACGTAGACGAATCCTGCTGCAATTAACCCTCCCATGGTGGCGGGGATGCCCCAAGTTTGCACACCGTACATGATAGGGGCAATAAAAGCGAAGGAAGAGGCCAGAAAGATAGGGACGGTACGTCGAGTAATAAATTGAAAGATTAGTGTTCCAATTCCCGCGCCAAACAAGGCGACACTGGGGTCAAGACCGGTTAGTAGTGGAACAAGTACAAGGGCGCCAAATGCCACAAACAACATTTGAGTGCCTAAGAGGGCATTTTTCATAAGATAGGTCCAAGCAAGCTATATTGAGTGCGTGGATTTTATAGACAACTTGATTTGAGCGCCATAAAACGCATCAAATTACTGGGAATGAGGTGTTGTAAACAAGGCGGCACCGCTTTCACGAACTTACGCCATCAATCATGGAAATGACGGATGGCGTAGGCATTTAGCGTATACGAGCATTTAGCATGGCTTGATAAGCATAACCACTTCGCTTTATGGTTCTTTGCTGAGTGTGGTAGTCCACATAGGTCAACCCAAATCGTTTGCTGTAGCCTTCTGCCCATTCAAAGTTATCCATTAAACTCCAAGCAAAATACCCACGAATATCGACACCAGCTTCTATTGCGCGATGTACGGCGTTGAGATGACCATCGAGATAGCGAACACGCTGTTCATCATTGACTTCACCCGCAACAATATGATCATCACACGCGGCACCGTTTTCGGTGATGTAAATAGGTGGTAGCTCATATTGATGGTGAAGAGTGATTAATAGCTCAGTGAAAGCCTGTGGCGCAATCTCCCAACCTATGTCTGTATATTCAACATTTTGGCTACTTTGAACATTTTTGAATAGGCTATCGGCGTCATACGCGTTGTGATTGCAGGTATAAAAGTTCAACCCTAAAAAGTCGATGGGTTGTGAGATGATTTCCATGTCGCCCGGCAAGATGGTCGGCAAATAGTGTGGCGCAACGGTTTGGAGTAACTGAGGGTATTGTCCTTTCATCAGCGGTTCAATAAAGAACTGATTGTCTAGCGTTTCGCGTAGCAAACAGGCAAATTGGTCTTCTACTTTTTCACTGGCAGCGTAAGAGCGATTCATATTGAGCACTATGCCCACTTTTGAATGCGGCGCGTTTTTGCGGATGATCGGTAGCGCAAGGCCATGAGCAAGCAAGATGTGATGAGCGGCTTGTCTGCCGTATTCTGGCTTGTTTAAACCAGGAGCGTGTATGCCTAATTCGTAGCCTAGGATAGCGGCGCAAAAAGGTTCGTTAAAGGTTGCCCAACTGTCGACCCAGTCTGCTAATTCTGTCGTGACCAAGTCTGCGTACTGTTGGAATCGGTATGCGGTTTCACGATTTAACCAGCCTCCTTTGTCTTCTAAATGCTGTGGTAGATCCCAGTGATATAGGGTGACAAATACCGTTAAGCCTTCCGCTTTAAGCTTTTTGAGCAGGTTGCGATAGAAGTCGAGCCCAGCTTGGTTCGCTTCTCCTTTTTCATTCATGACTCTAGGCCATGCAATGGATAAGCGGTAAGCGTCGACGCCCAGTTCTTTGATTAGTTGGATATCTTGTTCCCACAAATGATAGTGGTCACACGCTATCTCACCATTGTCCATGCCTTTGACCTTGCCAGGTGTTGCACAAAAGGTATCCCAAATCGAGGGTAGGCGATTGTCCGCTTTTGCTGCTCCTTCTATTTGGAAGGCCGCTGTGGCGACCCCGAAGATAAAATCGGGTGTAAGCATTTTCGAGTTTGATGGTAAAGTAATCGACATGATTTCCTCGGTGTTCTTAAGAGTTCCCTAAAGGGAGCGTGAGTAATGTCATCAAAGGTACTGGAGGAGGCAGAAAAGGGTCAACAACGACCGGGTTGTTTTAGTGATTTAAAGATTTTTAAGTGCTTTTTAAGTACTTTTAATCACAAATATACCGCATTGGGGTGAGGTTGCGGCCTTGGGATGTGTAGGCTTGAAAGCGGCTCCTGAGCTCTTCTGGTAAGATGCTGGCCGAAATCACGATAAAATGGTTAGCTTGATAAAAAGGCACAAGATGAGAGAACGCAAAGCAATAACTTTTTTTTGTGCTTAATGCCTTATGAATGTTGTGAATTAAATGACTGCCTAGGCCCATATTGCGATGGGAAGGCTCTGTCACCATCGCGGTCAGAAGTTGAGTGTCGGTAAACTGTTTTAGCCTCACCGCACAAAGGATTTTGCCATTGTTTCGGATTACCCAAATGGGGTCTGCTTTGTTAGGTTTTCCGCTAGGATAATGGCTCTGGTAAAACTTTTTTACTAACGGAAACCAAAGCGATGGCACTTGTTCGGCATCAGGATAAACAGTCTTCATATTGCCAGAGTGTAATGGATGAATGAGTAATATTAGCATGGCTTAGGCTTGCCGAAAATGTAAGTTAGGTTGAATTATTTTATGATGAGAGAAATGATCATGCGGCAAAAAATAGGGTTGTGGTGCTTTTGTCTTTTGATGCTGTTGATGTCCGTAAAAGGAAGCGCAGCAGAAAAACACGCAGCGTTTGTTTTTGAACAGGGAGAATCTTTTGCACATTACTTGGTGAGAGCCGAGCGATACATCACTGACAATAAAGTGTGGTTGAACGAAGAGGACAAGCCGAGAGAACTCAATGCGGTGATGCCATTCGAGCTATTACCAGATACAAAGGCCTGTGCTGGACGACCAAATATAGGGGTATTATTGTCCCATGGTTTATCGGATTCGCCTTTTTCTATGCGAGATTCTGCTCTTGCATTACAAGCCGCTTGCTTTCAAGTTCGAGTCATTTTATTGCCAGGTCACGGTACAAAAGCAGAGGATTTATTGCACGTATCTCGTCAGGATTGGCGGGATACGTTTCGCCATGCCGCCGACCAATTTGCTAAAGAAGTCGATGCGTTATACGTCGGAGGTTTTTCCACTGGCGGTGCATTAGCGACCGAGTACGCTTGGCAGAATACCGACAGCGTAGCGGGCGCTGTGTTGTTTTCTCCTGTATTTAAGGTAAACAGCGGCATTGACTGGCTTGCCCCTTGGCTGGCTCTAGTCAAAGATTGGTTAGATAATGATCCCAGTGATGATTTTGCCAAGTACGCCTCCATTCCACTTCCTGCTATTGCGCAGGTGTATAAATTGTCCAAAGAGGTGCGTCATCTCGTGTTAGATAAACCGAAAGACGTCCCAGTTTTTGTTGCGCTGTCAGAAGACGATCAAACGGTTGATTCATCGGTGACGAGGAAGGTATTTAAGCAAGGGATGATAGGGTCAAAAAGTCAGATGCTGCTTTATAGTAGAGATCAAGTCAGCGCTAATACAGACCGTATTAAGGTTTATAATACCGATTGGCCCGAGTTAAAAATATTTGGGCTTTCTCATATGGCAGTGCATGGAAACCCGAGTAATGCCTACTATGGTGAGTCAGGTGAGTATCGAGTTTGTGGTTGGCATAGGGCGGATGAGACCTTATATCAAACTTGTCGTTCTGATCAAGCAAATTGGTTTGGTGAAAAGTCGGATGCCCTACTCGAGAAAAGCCCTCATGCAGCGAGGGTATCTTGGAACCCAGAGTTTGACTTTTTAATGCAATCGCTAAAGCGATTTATTGAAGAAAATGTGAATGCGGGTTAGTCACTAAGATGCCCGTAGTAAGAGGTAAGGCAAACTCATTTTGGAAGATCAATTTTAATATGACACTGATAAACCTGGAGAAACATCAATGCAAGCGGTTTTAGCTCTGCTTAGCGATAATCAATTCCACTCTGGAGAAGAGCTGGGTGCGACTTTA
>CAZBUC010000092.1:0-2425 GCA_964494965.1 uncultured Maribrevibacterium sp. | reverse complement strand
ACCCGTGCTGCCGTCTGGAAGCAACTGAAGAAGCTGGAGTCTATCGGTGTGACGATTCATTCTGTCAAAGGGCGTGGGTATCGTCTTCCATCAACTATGGAATTGCTCTCAGAAGACGCGCTCCAATTGAATGGCTTGCCGAGCAATGTGAATCTTCAACTGGCCTTCGAGACCGAGTCGACTAATGGGGACGCGAAGCGCTACCTAGCTCAAGGAATGCCTCTGCCGGCGTTGTTTGCTGTTGAGCGTCAAACCCAAGGAAAAGGACGTCGCGGGCGTCAGTGGGAGTCTGGTGTGGCAAAAAATATCACATGCTCATTTGTATGGCGTTTTGAGCATGGCCCCAGTGTGATCGAAGGATTAAGTCTTGCGGTGGGTGTCGCCGTAGCGAGAGTGTTGAAAAAAGTAGGGATCCCAAACCCAGGTTTAAAATGGCCGAATGACGTGCAAGTCGATGGTCAAAAAATTTGCGGAATTTTGCTGGAGATGGTGGCTGACCAAGACGTGTGTCATGTGATTATTGGTGTTGGGTTGAATGTTGAAATGGATAGTGCCGTCATGGCTCATGTTGATCAACCCTGGACGGATTTGGTGTCTCGTCTATCAAGTCGACCAAGTCGTAATCATATCTTGGCAGAACTAACAAAAGAGCTTATAGAGGTGTGTCAACAGTTTGAGGGCGGCAACGGAATGAAGCACTTTCGTCATCAATGGCAGGCTCATGATGTGTTATTTAATCAAGCTATTACGGTCAGTACTGTCTCTCAGCAACGACAGGGTATTGCGAGAGGGATTGATGATAAGGGTGCTTTGCTTCTTGAGGAAAACGGTAAGCTAGATGCATTACACGGAGGAGAAATCAGTGTCCGTCGTACCTAATGTGTTGGTCGTTGATGCCGGTAACACGAGTATTAAATTTACTGCTTGGGTGAAAAATCAAGTTATGTGGGTTGAGCGTGGTGACACTTGCCCACTCGATTCAGGCTTCATTCCTGACAGGATTTATTTTGCCAGTGTGCGATCGAAAGAGTTAAGTGCTTTGCTGCATGCGGATATTCAGGCGCAATTTCCGCAAAGTGAGTGGTTGACGCTAAGCAGTCAGGCCCAAGCTTGTGGTGTGCACAATGCTTACTTTGAGCCTGAACGTTTAGGTATTGATCGTTGGCTGGGTGTAGTTGCTGCACATCATCTAATACAGCATGATGTTGTCGTAGTGGACGCAGGAACGGCCATTAAGGTGGATGTCGTCAAGCAGGATGGGACGCATCTAGGCGGTTACATCACACCTGGGCTCGTTATGATGGAAAATGCTTTGCTGTCCAAAACAGCAAGAATACGCTATGACGCACATGAAAAGACGGCGGGTTCCGGTGTACCTAATTCAACAGCAAGAGCGGTGACAGAAGGTTGTCAGGAAATGGCGTTGGGATTTTTGGAGCGTATTTACCATCGTTATCCGACGTTTAAGTGGGTAGTGACCGGGGGTGATGCTGAAGCGTTACTCAATTCGCTTGGGATTGCATTAGAATGTCAGCCAAATCTCGTGGCTTTAGGGGCAAAGCTGGTTGGTGATGAGTTAATGAGAGGCAACAAATGAAGTGGCTGTTTCTTTTAATAGTCTTGCTCAATGCTGCATTTTTGAGTTGGCACAGTTTTGTGCAAGACACGACGGAAAAAACAACAGAGCTAGTGTATGCGCCACCCGTGAGTGAAAAGGTGTATCTGCTTTCGGAGCGAGTAGCCAGTGAAACGCCACAAGAGCTTGTGAATAGTGGTCCAAGGGTGAGTTTAGAAGACGCTTTAAAGAGGGCAATGGATCAGTCTGAGACGGATCAAAGTACCGCTTTTTGCGCGCGCATTGAAACAGAAAAAACGGAAGACGCGAAACAAGTTGTTCAGATCTTAACGGCGTTTAACTGGGCTTATGAAAAGACGGAAGTATCGGGAAAACGCTCAAAATTTTGGTTATACATCGCAGCGCCTGAAACGCCTGAAATGTCGAGAAATATAGTATCAGACTTGTCATCAAAGTCGATTGACAGCTTTGTGATCAATCGGGCGGAAATGAAAAATCGTATTTCTTTGGGATTATATTCATCGAGTGAGCGAGCTGACCAAGCGAAACAGCGCATTCAAGATGTATCGGGTTATCAAGTGGATATCTATGAACATCTGCGTACTGTGCCATTAGAGCAGTTTGATGTGACACAACCCATTCAGGAGAAAGAGTGGGAGCGTTTTGTCTCAAGGCTTGATTTAAGTAAAATGATGATTAAATTAGAAAAAAAGTCCTGCTAACGCTTGCAATTGAGAAAGCGATAAATATAATGGCACCCACCTTTAGAGGTGTTGCGTTGTAGCGCTGAGTACGTGGAGGGGTTCCCGAGTGGCCAAAGGGAGCAGATTGTAAATCTGCCACGAAAGT
>CAZBUC010000091.1:0-8382 GCA_964494965.1 uncultured Maribrevibacterium sp. | reverse complement strand
GCGTTTAAGATACTGGTGTAAGCAATCAAAGCAATCCCCGCTTCTTTGGCGGCATGGATAACATTGCGGTGTTGCTCAACACGTTGACCCACTTCGCTGGAAGAAACCAAGAGTACTTTTTCCACGCCTTGCATAGCCGTAACAAGAGAATCAAGATGGCTGTAATCCGCTTCGCGGACTTGAACGCCCTTAAATCGGCGATTGTTTCTGGGTTACGAACCGCTGCCACGATTTGGTTAGCGGGTGTGGTGTTTAAAAGGTTATCGATAACTAGACGGCCAAGTTGGCCAGATGCGCCGGTGATTAAAATCATATTATTCTCCTTTGAGTTTTAAGTGGATGGAAGTAGAATATATCACTAACAAACTTTTAGTAAGTACGTACAAAAAGGTAAGTATGAAAAATAATTTACACGATTCTATGAACGGTATGGCTCACTTATTTGAGCGAGGCGATGTGTTTTCAGACAAATGCCCTTCGCGTGATATTTTGAAACATGTGACGAGTCGCTGGGGTGTGCTGGTGTTGTTTGCTCTGAAGGATGGCGAAACGCATCGTTTTAGTGAACTGCGTCGCAAGATTTCAGGCGTCAGTGAAAAAATGTTGGCGCAAACCCTTCAAGCCTTGGAATTAGATGGCTTTGTCCTACGCACATCGTATCCTGTGGTGCCGCCTCATGTGGAATACAGTCTGACGACGTTAGGGCTTGAAGTGGCGGTTCGTGTTGCCAATTTGGCAGACTGGATTGAAGACAATCTTACGGATATTCTTTCGTTTCAAAGCCCTAAAAAATAAGTAAGTACTTACTTCTATTGCATTTGTTTGCCTTGCCTCTCGACTAAATAGAAGTATTTATCCGCGGCGGCTTTTAATAAATCATGTTGCGTGATTAAATCAAATGTCCAATGCGCTATTCAGCATACAAAACAACAAAAATGGGTTTCGCTGCTATGAGAGAATTACACCGCACGTCGCTTTATTGCGCCATGTTTATTGCCGTAGGCGCTGTGGCTGGCTTGCTTGGGCCTAGCTTAATTTACTTGGCTGGGCTAGTAGATGTCTCAATGGCGGAAATTTCCATTATTTTTAGCGCCAGAGCCGTGGGAAACATTCTGGGGGCTTTGTTGGCTGGTCGCATGTTTGACCGCTGGCAAGGCCATCATTACCTTATTGTCATGTTGTTTTGTCTTATTGGCGGTTTGGCCCTGGTGCCCTTTTCGACCAGTTTACCCATGTTGGTGGTGTTATTCTTCTTGCTGGGTGCGGCTGAGGTATCGGCGAATGCCGGTGGCAATATGATGATGGTTTGGTTACACAAGGAGAAAGTGGGTTCCTATGTGACTGTGTTGCATTTGTGTTACAGCGCAGGTTGTATGTTGGCGCCTTTGATTCTTATTTTTGCGCAGTGGACTGGAGGCGGCTATGGTGCGGGCTATTGGATAGTGGCTTTGTACGCTCTAGTCTTGCCGTTTTTTCTATGGCGTCAACCTAGCCCTACTTTTGAAGCGAGAGCGTCAGAGGTGGTTCCTGCTACCAAGCAGAAAGCGACGTTTGTGGCGTTTTTAACGGTCATCTTTTTGTATGTGGGTTTTGAGCTTACCATTGCGGGCTGGATCAGTACCTATGCCGTTTTGTCTGGTGCGACTCAAACGGCCGCGGCCATTTTAGTGACTTGGTTTTTTGTCAGTTTGTCCTTGGGCCGTTTGATTTCGGTGATTCTATTGCGTTGGATTGATCCTCGCCAAGGGATTTATGGTTTGTTGGTGATCAGTATCAGTGGCAGTTTAATGATGGTCTTGAGTGATGCTTCTTTGGTATTGATTGCCTTGTGGCTTGGGCTGGGGTGCTCGGCTTTTTTTCCGATGTTATTTTCCTATGCGAATACCATTATGTCGTTGAACGGTAAGCGTACGGGCATTGTTTTTGTCTGTTGTGGGCTGGGGGCGCTGGTAGCACCATCGCTAACAGGGCCTATCATCGATGCTTTTAGTATCTCGGCTTATCCTTATTTGCTGTTGTTTTTGGCGGTTCTCATGGGACTAAGTTGGCAACGCTTGTCTTGGATGACTCGATCGTCTTGATGTGAGTGAGCGTTTACCTCTTGGTCATTCGCTCACCACTTACTCACTCACACTACAAGAATCAATCGGCTGTCAGAATGTCTGATAAAAATCGGTTTAGTTAGCTGTATTTCTGCAAGGTTGAAATCGTAAAGGCGGCTAGATCTGTAAACACCTCAAATGGGAAGTCGATGGCTTTATATTGAGTTTCACGGCCTTTTCCTGTTAACACTAACACAGGTGAGCATCCACGCGCTTTTCCTGCCTGAAGATCTCTTAAAGAGTCTCCAACCATGATGGCGGGATAGTGTTCAAAGGATAAACCAAGTTCGGCCTCAATGGCTTCTATCATGCCGCTCTTAGGTTTACGACAATGGCACTCGTCTTCTGGGCCATGTGGACAATAGTGAATTCCGCTGATACGACCGCCTTCGGCCTCCACTAACTGCGTCATTTTATCGTGCATGGCGTGCAAGGTGGCTTCGCTATAATAACCGCGCGCTATCCCTGACTGGTTGGTTACCACAAACACTTGAAACCCCGCTTTTGACAACGCGGCGATGGACTTAATACTGCCCGGCAGTGGCAGCCACTCTTCCAAAGTTTTAACGTAAGCGTCAGAATCTTGATTAATGACGCCGTCTCGATCGAGCAAAATAATGGGTTTAATCTGTTTGGCCATGGAGAGGGTCTCTTTTTATTCAATAAGATTGATGGAATAGGTTTTGATGAATCGAGCTGTTTGTCTTCGGCTATCTGACTTCAGCAATGTCTGAGAATGTAGCATTGCGACACACTCGGCTGAGATCGTCTGGTGCCAGACTGATGTCTAAGCCGCGTTGTCCACCGCTGACATAGATCTTGTCAAACGCTTGCGCACTTTGGTCAATGCAGGTTACTAAACGTTTCTTTTGCCCTACTGGGCTGATGCCGCCAAGCAAATACCCTGTGACTCGTTCGGCTTCTTTCGCCTCAGCCATACGCAGCTTTTTCACCCCAAAAGCCTGTGCGGCACGCTTTAGGTTGAGCGTGCCGGTGACAGGAACAATAGCGACAAACAGATTTTTATCGTCGCTGACAAGTAATGTTTTAAAAACGCTAGCAGGATCAAGGTTGAGCTTTTGCGCGGCCTCTTCTCCAAAGTTAGAGCATTGTCTGTCGTGCTCGTATTCATGAATGCCAAACGCGATTTTTTGTTTGTTTAGTTCGTTGATAGCGGGCGTCATCTTATTTTTCCTGTCACTGTGTTATCTCTGCCAGAACATCGGCGTGAACAAGACCAGTAAGGTAAACACTTCTAAACGCCCAAGTAACATAGCAAAACACAACATCCATTTTGCTGAATCACTGATGCCCCCGAAGTTTGACGCGACCTCTCCTAATCCTGGTCCCAAATTGTTCAGTGTGGCGGCAACCGCAGACCAAGCGGTGACCTGATCCAATCCTGTTGCCATTAAGCCAACCATTAAGACAATATAGATAATTAAGTACGCAGAGAAAAACCCCCAGACAGCGGAGACTACTCGTTCACTAACGGCTTTTCCGCCAACTTTAACGGGAATGACCGCGCTTGGATGGATTAAACGCTTAATTTCTCGCATTCCCTGTTTCAAGATTAATAGAATACGAATGACCTTCATACCGCCGCCAGTGGAGCCAGCACACCCCCCGATGAAGGAGGTAACAATAAGCAAAAAAGGTAAGAAGTTGGGCCAAATAGAAAAATCAGTGGTGCCAAATCCCGCTGTGGTACCGATAGATACCGCCTCAAATAAGGCATAGCGCAAAGAGGGTCCCCAGTCGTACGTGGAGGTCATGGCCAAGACCAATGTCGATAAGATGCAAGAACTTAAGATGACCAAAATGAAAAAGCGTGCTTCGGGGTCCTTTAGATAATGCCAAACACTTCGGTGACGCCAAGCAAAAAAGTGCAAGGCAAAGTTAAATGCTGACACTATCATGAAAAATACACAAATGAGCTCGATGGCGACACTGTCAAAATAGCCGATACTGGCATCATGAGTAGAAAAACCACCAATGGCGACAGTAGAAAAACTGTGGCTGATTGCATCGAAAAGACTCATGCCAGCCATCCAATAAGCCAATGCACATACTAACGTTAATGTAGCATAAATCATCCAAAGGGCTTTTGCGGTTTCGGCTATACGTGGGGTTAATTTTGAGTCTTTGACTGGGCCAGGAATTTCAGCACGGTACAGCTGCATACCACCAATGCCTAGCATTGGCATAATGGCCACGGCCAACACAATGATACCCATACCACCAAGCCAATTGAGTAGCTGGCGATAAAACAAAATCGACTTAGGCAGATCGTCAATGCCCGTTAGTATGGTAGCCCCTGTCGTGGTTAATCCTGAGACGGACTCAAACAGAGCGTCGGTAAAAGACAGGTTGGGTAATTCGGCGAGGTAAAATGGCACAGACCCAAACAAGCCAAGTACGGTCCAGAACAGCACAGTGACCAAGAAACCGTCTCGAATTTTTAGCTCCCCTTTAGCATTACGAACGGGAAACCAAAGTAAAAACCCGCCTAGTATATTGATCACAAAGGCGTATAAAAAAACCATGATGGTTTCATCAGAATAGATCATTGAGACTATGATAGGAGGGATCAGCGCTATGCTGAACACCATAACTAATAAACCAATGACACGTAACACAACGCTTATATGCATACTTATTTCTTTCCTGAAGCCTGTCACGCCCTATGGGTTGACAGGTTTGCCCTTACAATTCAATTTGTTTATTGACATGTTTTTTAATAAAAACCATGGCTCAATAGGTTAAGCAGGGAAATATTAAAAGAAGGTTAAACCGACCTGAAATAGTTGCTCGACCGCTGGGATTTGTTTTTTGTTCGTCACAAAAATGATCACGTGATCTTCGGCTTGAATAATCAAATCCCCCGTTGCGACAAACATATTGTCTTCGCGCACAATAGCGCCAATGGTGGCACCGTCTGGTAAATTCAAATTGGCAATGCTGCGCCCTACGACTTTTGAAGAACGATAATCCCCATGGGCAACCGCTTCTAATGCTTCGGCTGCGCCTTTACGCATGGAGTGAACGTTGACAACGTCGCCTCGTCGTATGTAACTGAGTAATGAACTGATGGTGGTTTGTTGGGGCGAGATGGCGATGTCGATCATGCCTTCTTGCACTATGTCTACATAGGCAGGGTTATTGATGATGGTCATGACGGTACGCACCCCCAAGACTTTTGCCAACATAGAAGACATGATGTTGGCTTCGTCGTTGTTGGTTAGCGCGCAAAAAACGTCGGTAGATTCGATGTTTTCTTCGAGCAATAATTCTTGCTTAGACGCATCCCCATTGAGCACTATGGTGTTATTGAGTGTTTCTGATAGATAACGACAGCGCTCTGGATCTCGCTCAATGATTTTAACGCGGTATTCTTTTTCCAAACTCTGAGCCAAACGCTCCCCGATGTTACCGCCACCGGCAATAATAATGCGTCGATAAGGGGTGTCTAAGGGGCGTAGCTCACTCATTACATCAAGCACATCGCGCTGAGCGGTGAGGAAAAACACTTCATCGTTGGCGCGAATGTGTGTGTTGCCATCGGGGGAGATAGACTTACCATCCCGATAGATGGCGGCAATGCGCGTCAGTATCGATGGCATGTGTTCTTTTAAATAGCTGATGGGCTGATCGATGAGTGGACCGCCCTTTTCTGCTTTCACCACCACCAATTGCACCTTACCATTTGCAAACTCCATGACTTGCAAAGCGCCTGGATAACGGATCAGTCGACTTAGGTGCTTCGTCACTTCTTTTTCAGGACTGATACGCACATCCATTGGAATGGCTTGATCATTAAAAAGTGCAGGATAGTGAGCGTACACGCTAGACCGAACGCGTCCTATTTTGGTCGGGGTTTTAAATAAAGTGTGGGCTACCTGACACGCGATCATGTTGGTTTCATCTTGGTTGCTTACGGCAATCAGCATGTCGGCATCATTACAGCCTGCGCGATCTAGTACATCAGGGTGTGCGCCGTTGCCTTCGACGGTTTGTATGTCTAAGCGGTCTTGCAATTCTCTAAGGCGATTGCCGTCCATATCAATCACAGTAATGTCGTTATCTTCGCTTGCTAAGTTTTCTGCAAGAGTGGCACCAACTTGGCCTGCACCAATAATGATGATCTTCATAGTTTACCTTAGAGCGTCGTTAACTGTTTCGCTCTTTCTTTAGAGTTTGGTTGATGAGTTTTTATGTCATTACGTCAGTGAAAGTAAGATCAAATTATCTTGTTTCAGCCCACTAAGTGTAACCACATAGGAGCAAACATTTAACTTGAACTTGCAAAATACTCAGTATTTTTTCAAGTGAGCATAGCCGTTAGTTTTCTTTAAAAAAATGAGCGTTTCACGTGAAACACTCATCTCTTAAGTACTCAATTGCTATTATTTCCATGCATATTTGTTAGTCTGCTTTTTGCAGCAAACAATAATAGAAACCGTCGTGTCCATCGAGTGCTGGAAACAGTTGTCGACCATGACTAACAGGAATTCCCCACTCTGTAGCAAAACTTGGTGCTAATGAATTCAATGGGACTTCCGATGCGTCCTCTTGATTGGCCAAGAAATGCTGTATTTGTTGTTCGTTTTCTTCAGGCATCAAGGAGCAAGTGGCGTACAACATAAAGCCACCCGGCTTCAAGGTCTCCCAAACTCGATTCAGAATGGCTCTTTGAATAGTAACAAGATCCTCAATATCCGCCGGTTTTCGGTTGATCTTAATGTCTGGATTACGACGAATAACGCCGGTAGCCGTACAAGGAACGTCGAGTAGGATTTTATCGAAATGCTCACCATCCCACCATGCATCAAGATCGCTCGCATCGGCGCAAATTACATTGGCTGAATAGCCAAGGCGTTGCAAATTAGATTCAATTTTCTCCATACGCCAAGGTTCTAACTCGACAGCGGTGAGCTCCATTGAGCTCAGTCCAGTCGCGTTGGCTTTCTCTAACAAGTGGCCGGTTTTTCCTCCTGGCGCCGCGCAAGCATCCAATATTTTCTCTCCATCCTTCGGCGATAAAATATATGCGGAAAGCTGAGCCGCTTCATCTTGAACGCTAACATAACCGGCATCAAAACCGGGTAGCTCTCCTACTCGAACGGCATTTCTTAGGTACAAAGCTGACTCTGAAAACTTGCCATCTTCTGAGCCTATACCCAAATCAGCAAGTTGCGACTTGTATGTTTCACGTGAAACGAGGCTCTCATTTATGCGAATGCACATCGGTGGATGCGTGTTGCTGGCTTCGATAATGGCTTCTAGATGCTCTGGCCAATGTTTATTAAAACGCTTCACCAGCCATTTTGGCATGTTAAATTCCACCGAAGGTTGAGCTTCTAGCATCTCAACTATGTCGTCGGCTTCTCTTTGGTAACGACGTAGCACCGCATTCATTAACTTGGTCGCCCAGTCTTTTTTCAAGATCCGACAGGCTTCTACCGTTTCATTGACCGCTGCGTGATCTGGTGTATTCATATAGGTTAGTTGATATAAACCTAACAGTAAGACCGCGTATAAATCTGTGTCCTTTTCTTCAAAAGGATGCGCCAGTAAATGCAAAGCTATGCTGTTGAGTCGTGGGTACTGACGACACACTCCGAAGCACAACTCTTTAAGCATGGGCGCATGTTCGCTGGCAATGTCCAATTGGTGACGAGCCAATTGGGTACTGAGTGAGCCCTGTTGAAGCAGGATATTAGTCAGGACTTTCACCGCAACATGGCGAGCACTTTGTGTGTTTACGCTGGCATGGGAGGAAACACTTTTGTCGTATTGGTTCATGCTGCTTTGCTCACTCTTGCTTTCCATTAACGCCAAGGCGTTGACCAATCTCTAAGGCGGCTTTGTGTTTACCGTTTAAGGCGTCTTGCACTTTCATGCGTTTACCACCTGCAAATTGGATCTCAGTAATGAGCAGAGAACCTTGCCCAGTGGCGACGATAATACCCTCTTTACTCACCACCAAAATATCACCTGGCGTAGACGCTTCATCGCTGACGCTGGCAATGTGTGCCGTATGGATTTTCATTACACCATCAAGGCTGTTGGTGTACGCCACTGGCCAAGGAGACAAGCCGCGAACTTGACGTTCGATCAGCTCGGCAGACGTTGCCCAGTTAACCTCACCTTCTTGTTTGGTTAGTTTTGCTGCGTAACACGTCAAGTGTTCATCCTGTTGCTCATGAACCAATGTACCCGCTTTGAATTTTTCTAGGGCGTCGATTAATGCTTTGCCACCTAACACTGCAAGGCGATC
>CAZBUC010000090.1:0-8395 GCA_964494965.1 uncultured Maribrevibacterium sp. | reverse complement strand
GTGCGCCTGCACTGCTACGTCGTCATCGAACTTAAAACCGGCGACTTTAAACCTGAGTATGCCGGTAAACTGAACTTCTACATCAACGCCGTCGATGGGGAAATCAAAACCGAACAAGATCACCCCACCATTGGCCTGCTACTGTGCCGTGGCAAAGACAAACTCATCGCCGAATACGCCCTAAAAGGCATCGACACCCCCATGGGCATCTCAGAATACCAACTGACCCAAGCCCTACCCACCGAACTACAAGACAAACTCCCCAGCATCGAACAAATCGAACGCGAATTCGCACGTGAATTTGACAAAGGGGAGAGCGAACAATGAGCGACATCATGCAAGCGGAAATGAAAAAGCAAACGCAGAAATGGCCGATGGTGAAATTGGGGGATCTAGTTATCGCCCATTATGGTAAAGCTTTAAAAAAAGAAAATAGAAACGAATCTGGAAAATTTGATGTATACGGAAGTTCCGGTCTGGTGGGAAAGCATGATGGTGCTCTTACTGACGAAAGCACACTCATTGTTGGTCGTAAGGGTTCTGTCGGTGAAATAGTATGGGCTGAAAATGGTGGTTGGGTAATTGATACAGCATATTATTTGCAGGTTTTACAGCCTGAGAAACTTGACTTGCGCTACTTATTTTATGCATTAAAAAAAGCAGATCTAAGAAGTAGAACCATTACGACATCTATACCAGGGCTTAATCGTGATGACTTTTATGGAACTGAAATCCCACTTCCCCCACTGGAAGAACAAAAACGCATCGCCGCTATCCTCGACAAAGCCGACGCCATCCGCCGCAAACGCCAACAAGCCATAAAACTCGCCGACGAATTTTTGCGTTCTGTGTTTTTAGACATGTTTGGTGATCCAGTGACTAATCCGAAGGGGTGGAAAGTTGTTGATAGTGGAGAACTTTATCTAGCTCCTCCTAGAATTGGAACTACGACACCGGCGAAAGGAGAAGGGAGCTTAGTTGTACGAGTCGGTGAATTAGGCCAATTCAATATTGCCTTTGAACGATGCGGGAGGGTCCAATTATCAGAAGCTGATTTTGATAAGTTTGTTCTCGTTCCTGGTGACACTGTATTGGCTAGAGCGATTGGCTCCAAGAATCAGCTAGGGAAGGCTTCTTACTACTCTGGTTATACCGAAAGTGTTGTAATAGATTCTCACGTTATGAGGCTTAGGCCGAATAAGGAAATATGCAATCCTGAATGGTTTTATCGCTTTGTTTCATCTGATGGAGGAAAGTCTTTACTGCAAAAGGCTGGTGGAGCAACGGCTGTTCAGTTCAATATTAACGCAAAACAAGCTTCTAAACTAAAGATCCCACTTCCGCCATTGGCTCTTCAGAATAAGTTTATCGAGTTGTGCTCGTCATATTTGAAATCCTCTAATAATTCTTTAGCCCAAGAAAGTATGGCTTTTGACTTGTTCAACTCCCTCAGCCAAAAAGCGTTTTCAGGCCAACTATAGACGAGGTTATCAATCATGCGTTTAAAATCCGTTAAGCTCACCAATTTCCGTGGCTATCAAAGTACAACAGTCATTCCCATTGACGAGGCTATGACTGGAATTGTTGGTCGTAATGATTTTGGTAAGTCAACTATACTTGAAGCCTTAGCGATCTTCTTTGAATCCGAAGGCGCGAAAGCGGATAAAAACGATATGAACTGTTTCCGCTTGGCTGAAGGAGAAAATCAGTTTCAGATTGCTTGTGAATTTGATGATTTGCCTGCGAACCTTATTTTGGATGAAAATGTCGAGACTACTTTGGCAGAGGAGCTGTTGATAAATAGTGACGGTTGTTTTGAGGTTGTGAAAATATTTAAAGCTACAACATCAGGCAAACCCGATAAAACCTTTATTCGTTGCCAGCACTCATCTGATGAGGATTTGAATAATCTTCTTGGTTTAAAAATCGCTGATCTCAAAAAGCTAGGAAAAGAGCGTGGTGTAGAAAACGCTGTCACAGATAAACGTGTGGCATCACAGTGGCGACAGGCAATTCGAGTGGCAGCTCAACCTCTGAATCTTACCGAGACATTACTAGACGTTGATAAAGGGTTGTCGACCGAAGGTAAATCAATTTGGGGGAAAATTCAGGACCAATTACCTACTTTTGCATTATTTAAGTCAGATCGTGAAAGTAATGATGGCGATGCTGAAGCTAAAAACCCTCTCCAACAAGCAGTTAAAGAGGCGCAGTCAGCATTGCAGGCTGAAATTACTGCACTTGAAGAAAAAATTGAGCAAAGTGTGTTGGATGTTGCTGGGCGCACGATGGATAAGCTACGAGAGATGGCACCAGAGCTTGCTAACGAATTAACCCCTCGTTTTAAAGATAAGCCTAAATGGACCTTTAACTTCACGTTAGATGGTGAGAATGGCATCCCCATAAATAAACGTGGTAGCGGAGTTAGACGCTTAATTCTACTCAACTTTTTTAGAGCAGAGGCGGAAAAGGTTGTTGTTGGATCTCATCGTAACGTGATTTATGCCATTGAGGAGCCTGAAACCTCTCAGCATCCTAATTATCAAACTATGTTGATGAAAGCCTTATTAAATTTGGCTAATCAAGATAATCGTCAGATTTTAGTGACCACACATGTTCCAGCCTTAGCGGGTCTAATTCCTGTTGAGGGCGTTCGTTATGTTACTAAAAATGGTGATGGTGTTCCCATCGTCAAAATGCCAAATGATGATGTACTTAAAGAAGCATCGGAAAGTCTTGGGGTACTTCCTGAAACTGGAATAGAGAGAGCTAAGGGTGTAGTTCTAGTCGAGGGTAAGTCAGACGTTACTTTCTTACGTCACGCAACTAAAAGCTTGAAAGAAGCTGGTCACATACCTATGAGTTTGGATGAGGCCGGTATTGTCCCTATTTTGGTTGGCGGTTGTGGCAGCATAAAGCATTGGGTCACATTAAATTTGGCAAATGATCTTGGGGTTCCATGGTGTGTATTTCTAGATTCAGATATTGGTGGTGACCCAGCGCAGGTGAAGTCAATCCTGAAGCGAAAAAATGAGGTAGAAGGGCAAGGGAAAGCTTTGTATTCGACTCGAAAACGGGAAATAGAAAACTACTTATGTCCAGCTTTGATAAAAGCAAAATCAGGGAAGGTGGTTGCTTATACAGACACTTGCGATGCCAAGAAAATCATCGGCAATGCTGTGGGAATGAAACCTGATGACGTGATAGATCGTTTTTGGCCTTTAATGACAGTAGAGAAGATCATTGAACGTTCCAATTATAATGATGGAAAAGAGGATAAATCTGAGCTTGTAGAGCTTAGTCTTGGAATTTTGAAGTTAGTGGAATAAGTCACTTGATGTCAGGTAGATAATTATGGCTTGGATATCTCGATGCCCCCAACATCGAGTGCTGTATCGCTAAAGGGGATATAAAAGGAGAGAGTTATGTCTACAACAGGCGAAAAACCGGGTAAGGGCACTTACACTTGCACCAACTGTTCAGAAACGGTCACGTTGGACGATGCTAGCGATAGATTGCCACCGTGCCCGAAATGCCATAAAACCAATTACAGACCTTAAAGAGTCTAAAGCGCCTCATTTGTAGATAGGCGCTTTTTCAGAACACATTTTGAAAAAAAGGTACTGTTTTATGAGTGAATTGCAATTCAAAATTGATGGAAAGAACCTTAAAGATGGTGTTCCTTTACACATAGCAATCGCTGCACTAGATAGCTTTCAGAAGATTGTAGATAAATCTTATATTGGCGTGACTGGCATAAAGCGAATCTCTCCTAAAGACAGAGAAAAATACTACATCAATACAACAGAAATTAAGCACAGTTCCCTTTTAACGAACTTTGATATTGTGTTGCAAGCCACTCAGTTAGGGCTTCCTCTGGTCAGTGCTTATGGTCCTCAAAATGTTTGGGAAGCTACTAAGGATACGTTTAATTTTCTGAAAACGGTATGTGGAGCAGTGCAAAAGGGTGAGCAGCCAGCATATGAGTTTAATAATCAAGGTGATGCAACGGTCATGATCGGCGATACAACACATCATTACCATGGAACAGTCATACAGATAGGAAAGTTATCGTTAAAAAATTTCCAAGATTTGGCTCATTTAGCCGGTGAAGGCAAGTTAGATGAGATTTCTGCGGGAAAGCCTGATAGTGAAAAGAAAGATATTTTCATCGCTAGTGAAAACGCTAACATGTTTGATGTACCCACGAGGTTTGAGCAAGAGATACGATCAATCAAAGCGGAAGTTTTTGATTTTAATAAATACAAGAATGCAGGCAAGTTAGCTGTATCTTCGCCAGGGCAGTATATACCGGAAGGCGAATATCACTTTTCTATCTTTGGCAGTCAGGATAGTGTCAATTACATCTATTCCATGCTTGAGCCTGAAGTTGAGTTAAATTGCTTAATCGAGTTAGAGACAAGCCCTTTTGGTGGTGAAAAGGTCCATAGATTGCACGTCACAGGGCTATCTGGTTCTGATTAGGTTTCGGCGAATTGCGCGTGTTTATAGAGTTAATATAAAGTTTGCGCAGCGTTCGCTAAAGAAATATCGACTTCTTTCAAACATTTCTATGAAAGAAGCGTTTAATCTAGTAATGGAGAAATTGTATAGATGAGCATTAACCAAACTGAAAACCCAGCAACAGAAGGTCTGCAGGTGAAGTCTAAAGCCGAAAAGAAGCCGTTTTTTACTTGGAGTTTCCTTCTAAAAATAAATACGTGTTTAATTGCGGTTGTTGCCGTTTTTGGTGTTGCTGTGCAAAAAGGCATGCTGGATGGGATGGGGCTCAATGATGTGGCTGCGAATTATGAATTGAAGGAAGTGAATTACTTTGCCGTGATCGGATTTGTAGAGCCGCTTAACCGTATGGTTACATCTGGTTGGTTTGCTCCGTGGGATCTGATTCTAGTGATGGCGATTATGTTTTCGATTGGAGGAATTGTGCTGCATCTTGGATTGCGAGATGCCAAAAAAAGCGTGAAGGTAGAGCTGAGCTCTAGGTGGTTCGAAAGCGTTTTTAAAAAGATATTTGATTCAGCTACAAAAACGGTAATGTTAGCCAGTGTGGTTGGCGCTGCTGTGGGAAGTGCTTCAACAGTCATTACCAAATTTGTTTTGATTGTACCTATCGCACTTATTCTTTTGCCCGCGATGGCGGGTTACTCCAATGGCTCAGCTTTATCGAATAAGATGATAGAAGAATATCAGCCATGTACCGTACCTGAATTTGGTAAAGCGTATTCCACTAAAGAGACTCTATGCCAGCGCAACGCGATAAAAGGCAATGAAATTTGGGGCAAACGCGTGATGGACACAGGCAGTGCCTATGTGATCATGAAAGATCACTCGTTTTATTATGTTTCCAAAAAAGGTGATGAATGTATTCAAGAGCCTTTTGCGTATAAAAACGAGAAGGGTGAAAAGGTGTTCTCGTTTAAGTCGAGTGAGGATGTTGATAAGGCTTGCTTTATGATTCTAAAACGATGAACTTCTCAGAGTCTACTCACCATTTTTAAACTCGAAAATCCTCATGAAGTCTCTGCCAATGCGCTTTTAACTGTTGTTTGTGCTCTTCATGCATGGGTAGATCTTTCAGTGCATTTGACCAAAGGCTTCTGACTTTTTCTATTGCATCGTCCAAATGTGGTTTGATCGCTCGCCATGGGATATCTGATTAGGTGGCCATTGTTCAAAGTGTTTATAAAGTAGGGCGCACCATATTAGATTGATAGTTTTCAGCAAAATGTAAAACATTACGTCCATTTTTTGCCCCTGCCAAATACCCCACTGAAACAATCGGGGTCAGATGAAAAATTGTTTACTGGGGTAGTAACTGAGTTTGATGGTTCTGATATCTCGATGCCCCCAACATCGAGTGCTGTACCGCTAAAGGGGATGTAAAAGGTGAGAGTTATGGCGAAAAACCAGGCAAGGGCACTTATACTTGCACAAGCTGCGGTGAAACAGTCACTTTGGACGATGCTAGCGATAGATTGCCACCGTGCCCGAAATGCCATAAAACAGACTATAGACCATAAATAGCCTGCAACGCCTCGCGCTGGATAGCGTGAGGCGTTAATTTAAAGTTAGCCAGAGTATCGGTTTAAGCTATCAAGCAAATTTGAAGTGCTGATACTCTGCTATGTCCACTGATAGTTTGGTAAGCCTCTCGCCACAATAAGGGCAGAATGTTACAGGGATGGATACTTGCTCAATAATTTGCTCTTCGTGTTCAAGATAGTGGTTGTTTTCTAAGTCTTCCTGAGTAGCGACTCTAGAAAGTGTTAAAAAAATTTCATCATTGAATGCTTCAAAATAGGCTTCACTAGCTGAAATAGCAAGGCAAATGTGCATTTCATTCTCATGTGTTGTTTGTTTAAAGACGTGAGAAGTTTATGGGCTTTGGGTGTGAATTAAAACAAAGAAGTAAGTTTATCGGGGGAGTTGTTACCTATGCCCATTTTCGATATTTTCGGCGATAACTTATCCGCCGTTGAGCAGCGTAATTTTGCGTTGGAGAAAGATTTACAAACGCTGATCGAGCGTAATCTCGATACCGTGTTCAACTGTCGCTTTGTGGCGAGTGAGTTTTCGACGGGGGCGCAGCACTCGGCTCGGATTGATACGTGAGCTAACGGCGACGATTCGTGAGTTTATCCTTGGCTTAGACGAGTCCATTGAGGAAGTGCCGAAGAAGTATTACGTGGCCTACAAAATCTCGCAAAATATCGTCTGCATGGAAGTCAAAGGTCGCAACGTTAAGCTATTTTTGAAGCTTAAACCGTCTGATATACCAGCACAGACAGCCTATTATCGTGATGTGACATCAATAGGGCATTACGGTACGGGGGATGTGGAGTTTACTTTTGCATCAGAAGCGGACTTTGAGCCAGTAAAAGCCTTTATACAAATGGCGTATAACAAGGTGGGTGGTTAAACGGTGTGCATTACAACTACTTTTAGGTTTATATCGGGTTATTTTTACGGCGTATAGCGCCGAATAAAATAGGATTAGTAAACTACTTGGATTGTGCTAGTTTAATATTTTTTAAATTCACGGCGTTGAGCTAATCGGGGTCAGGTGAAAATTGAGCTAATCGGGGTCAGGTGAAAATTGAGCTAATCGGGGTCAGATGAAAATTGCAAAGAAAATCATGCTGAGAGATGCCGTGGTTACACCAGAAGTAGTTAGCGATAACGAAATGCTTGGCCTCAGAGGCGGACTTTGAACCAGTGAAAGCCTTTATACAAATAGCTTATAACAAGTTGTTAGGGTCCATTTATATAGACAACCAAATCTCCAACTGGGCTTCCTAAACTTTACTAGAGATAGTATCAAATTCGAAAATCTTTATGCAGCCTTTGCCAATGTTGTCTTAGCTTTTGTTTGTGATCTTCATTCATTGGTAGGTCTTTCAGCGTGTTCGGCCAAGTTGCTCTGGCTTTTTCCATCGCATCGTCCAGATGCGGTTTGATCGCTCGCCATGGAATATCGGATTTACTAGCCCAATATTCAAAGTGTTTATATGAGACAAGGTACCAGGCTTTTGTCTTGGCGAGGTTAAGGGCAAAATGTTGTTCGTTTTGAATATACACACTAGTGGTAACTATGTCGTAAGCTGGGGAAAGTCTGGGGGTGATTTGGTTTGAATACAGTAAACTCCAGTTCTTCAAATGGGCGTCACCGTTTGCTAATAGGATGTTGGCGAGTAAACGACGAGCAAGTTGCTGGACATCACTTAGACCGTCACCAGAAAATTGATACAGAATTTTTGCTATTTGTTCGTAGTTGCCTGAGTTGTATTTTTCATGTGGGTACTTCACAAGAACTTGAGCAAAGTCTTCCATGTGAATACGTTGGTCGTTATGTCGGTCAAATCGCTTTATGGCGAAGGCTAATTTTTCATCAGGAAGGTTGATTTGAGGAAGGTTGTCTAATTGGTTTATCTCGACCAATTTTATTTCCGGAATATCTACGCCAATGAGGGAAGCAAGAGTCATGGCTGTGAACTCGTTGGTGGGTACTTCTTTGTGTTTAGTGGAAGGTGTTTTCACAATCCAATCGCCAAGCACATTGTCTTGCGACAAATTGTATCGTCCGTCTTTTTCCTTCATGGAAAACTTCATTTGAACACCAGCCAAGGAGAACTTGTTTTCTTGGCTGAGTTTGTCAAATTTAACCGCTTTTACTTGGCCATGGGATGAGAATAAATGCACAGGTACATCTTCGGGCTCCATCGGTTCCGCGACTAATGCACCCGGTAAATCCATGCCCAGATAAGACAAAATATGGAACTCATTATCAATATGGGTTTTGAGTCCTTGAGCGATCAGTTCTCGCAATGAACCTTCAGGCAATAGATTGGACAAAATAGGGTGCAGGCGTTGGTTT
>CAZBUC010000089.1:0-8442 GCA_964494965.1 uncultured Maribrevibacterium sp. | reverse complement strand
CTGCATCACGATCAACAAAAGGATGCGGCGCATCAGAAGAACGTTCTATGAGTTGTTTCAATCGCTCTACGCTGTTATCGCGCGTTGGATGATTAGATAAGAAAACATCGACCGATTTCTCTCTAGAAAGACGTTGAAAGCGAGCGGCAGAATCTGAATACATCTTCAAACGTTCGATATTAGGCCCAAAATTTAACCCTGTTCCTCCCCATAAAGCGGCCCTATGAAGATTTTCCCCGTCTCTTACTTCAAACATTAAAGAGACCGTTCCTAGAGTGTGGCCGGGGGTAACATAAAGCTCTACTTTGGTATCTCCCAACTCGATAACGTCTCCGTCATTGATCGACATATCTCTTGTGGGTGGAGTGCCCCATTTAGGGTTTGAAATCTCCGGTTCAGGGCTTTCTAGTTCACTCCAGTCGCGGTGGCTCATGACCACTCTTGGTTTAAAGTTTTTCACAAGGAATTCTTGACCACCGTAATGATCACCATGGGCATGGGTAATAATGAGATAGCGGATATCATGAGGATCCAACCCTAAGGCGCGAATGCCCCCCGCGATAATCGCTTCAGATTGGTTATTGCTGTTCATTGCATCAATAAGAATTAAACCGTCTGAGGTTTGTATCACCCAACTGGCGACGGATCGATTGCCCACAAAGTACAAGTTATCAAAGACTTGCTGTGGCGTTATCATTGACCTTTGCGCTCGTTGCATGCGTTCTTCATTTGTCAAAGTCGGCCGCTTACCTGTTGACGGACTACGAGAGCCTGCTATCTTGAGGGGTCGATCGATTTCACAAATACTCGCCAAACCAGGGTACTTCGCTCCCGCCAATAGGCCTTTTTTGACCAACTCTTCTGGGGAACTTGAGGATTGCGCTTGAATTTGGCTAGATAAAATAAGCGACGCTGTCACAATAAGTGATTTTCGTAGAACACCTGCAAAACGAAGGCTAGCGTGTGAGATCATGGCTTAACACTCTAAATTAAATGATATTGGTTACTATTAGTATTCTCACATAACTAACTAAAAAACGCCTCGGAACATCATGTTCCGGTAAGCGAGATCACAACAACCGAAATACAAAAAATGAGTAGACACCATGTATGATATGAACGACCTACAAAGTTTTGTTACCTTAATAGAAACGAAAAATCTAACGAAAGCCGCCAAACAACTTAACGTTTCCAAATCCACATTAAGCCGACGCATTGCTCATCTAGAAAACGGCGTAGGACAGCCGCTCTTGCTACGTCAGGCAAATCAAATACGTCCCAATGATGCCGGTAAAGCCTTTTATCCCCATGCAGGTAAAATATTAGAGGCCGCCAAACTGGCACAAAAAACCGTTGATACACTGCAAGATTCCGTCACTGGCGAACTCAATATTACCGCCTATCACGGTTTGGCTAGATCATGGCTACCAAAAGAAATTGTTAATTTTGCTGATAACCACCCAGAAGTGAGTATTTCTTTAAAAATGACATCCAATTTTTCAGAACTGGAAGATTCTGACATCGGTGTGTGGTTAGGGACTTTGCAAACCTCAAAATTTAAAGAAGAAATGCTGGGGTATCTCACCTGCGGCTTGTATGCATCTAAGCACTTTCTAAAAGAAAACAACGCGTTGAATGATATCGAGGAGTTAGAAAATATTCCTTGGGTGAATTTTCATCACTTTTACCAACCTGCTGGCGATTTAGAACTGCTTCATTCGGAAGACGGAGCAAAACGCATTCAAATTCCAAAGTCACAAATATGGACAGATCAAATAGCCATGCAACTGGAGCAGATTGCCAAGGGCAAAGGGGTGGGCGTTCTGCCTGATTACATGGTCACCATGAGAGAAAAGCACCACCCAGGTGATTTGATCCGAGTGCTACCACAATGGCAACTTCCTTTAATCCCTGTGTACCTACTTTACCCCTATGGCAGCTTACCAAAACGAATGACAACATTTTTGCACTACTTTCGTAACCGTACACGTATCATTTTAGAAGCCCAATGACTGTAAAGAAACGCAAATAGACTTAAAGCTCAGTGGCAAAAAAGCAATAATGAAACAGATTAGGTTAATCACCACAAAGAATAACGCCTACTCGCGTTACGTACTTTTTGACTGCGCTCTTACTTGACGCCCTTTTTCAGGATAACTGAATGATCAATCCGTCTTTCTTACACACAAGCTTACTTTGTTTGAGCCTGACGCTGGTCGCTTGTAGCAGCACTCAAAACCGTGAAAATTTTGCGAGCTTAGCAACCACCGATTTAGAGGCCGTCAGTGAATACCAGAGCACGCAAAAAAGCGCAGAGGCTTCACTGACAGACACCCGTTATTTAACAGACCTGATCAATGACCCACAATTGGATGAACTGATCCAACAAGCGCTGCAAGCTAATCCGAATTTGCAGAAGATGCAGTTAACCTTACAAGCCAGTTTATGGGGATTACGAAGCCAAGAAGCGAGATCATTACCCAGTGCGGAAGCAGGCTTTTCAGGCAGCCAAACAGAAGGCAATGACGTAAACTACAAAGCCGATGTCAGTATTCGCTGGGAGGCCGATTTGTGGCAAAAACTGGCACTGTCAGAACAAGCTACCACCAAATCATTAGCCAGTGATGAGGCGCTGTTTCAAGCCAGCCGAGATACCTTGGTGGCGAATGTGATTAAATCTTGGTTAGCGGTTACCGCAGAACAACGCGCTATTTATATTGAAGAGAAGCGTTTAGCGTTGTTAGAGGCCAATGAAAAATTGATCTTGCAACGTTTCAAAAATGGCTTAGGCAGTCTTGAAGCGCTCGATGAATCCAGAACCTCGGCCTCTCAATCCAAAGCAAACTTAGTGAACTACCAAGAAAACCTTGCCATTGAACGGCGCAATCTAGGGCTCTACTTAGGCCGTTCTGAACCAGAAAACTGGATTATAAATACTGGCTATCCGGATGTTAATCTGACATTCAGCAATTTTCCGCGACAAAACCTAGAGCGCAGACCCGATTTAAAAGCGGCGTACTTGGCCATTGAAGCCGCCGATTTAAACACGTCCGTCGCCTATAAAGACATGCTCCCGAGTATCAGCTTAAGCGCCACCTTAAGTGACGCGGCCGAGTCACCCAGTGCGGCTTTATTTGGATCGCCAATATGGTCATTGCTAGCACAAATTACTCAACCGCTTTATAACGGCGGACAATTAAAAGCCGCCGCTGAAATTGCCAAACTGCAAACCGCGCAAGCCTACCAAGATTATCGCAGTGCCCTATTAACCGCGGTAAACGAAATTGAAAACACACTGGGACAAGAACGGGTACTGGCTCAACAAGTTCGTCACATTCGTGACGCTCTAGCCAGCTCACAAAAAAATCTGACCCAATATGAAAAAAAATACCGCTCCGGTTTGGCTGAGTTAAATGAATTAATGAACGCACAGAAAACCACGTTTGACTTGGAAGCACAATTGGACAACTTACTTTATCAACAGTTATCAAACCGGGTCGATTTAGGCCTCGCACTTGGGCTTGGAGTGAAATCTTGAAAAAACATCTCTCTCAATGGGTTATTTTACTGCTGGCCTTAGCCGCAATCGCTGGAGTGTACTTTTACGTTACCAACGCCATAGACGCACAAAAAAATCGCGTGCAACAACCCCGTCCAACCCCTCCTGAACAGGCCGTCTCCCTCTCCGTTGTGCCCGTCACCAGTGGCCGTTACGCTGCGACTGTTACTGCGTCTGGATTGGTGTCACCAAGGTACGCTGTGACCATGACCAGTCAAGTCAGTGGTGAAATCATTCGTCTATCAGAGCAATTTGAAGCGGGGCAAGTTGTCAAAAAAGGCCAAGTGTTAGCGCAATTACAAAACAGTGAACTCAACAGCGCCGTAGCCAACGCCAAACACACTGTGGCGACAGCTGAACTCGCATTAAAAGAAGAAATACGCCAAGGCGAACAAGCAAAAGCAGAATGGGAGGCCGCGGGGTTTTCTGGTGAGCCCGATTCTGATCTCGTTTTAAGAGCGCCCCAACTCGCGGCGGCAAAAGCCGCCGTCAATTCGGCTAAAGCCGCCCTTGCCAACGCACAAACAAAATTACAATACAGCACACTCATCGCTCCTTTTAATGCCTTAGTGGTTGAACGTCATGTTTCCCCTGGTGCTTATCTTAATAACGGTAACGAAGTCGCTACTTTATACAGCACAGACAGAGCGGACATTAGAGTAGAGCTGTCTCACAGCGACTGGTCAAAACTGCCTGACATTGACACCTTACTGCAAAACAACTGGCCCGTTCGTATCGCCAGCATTGACACTAACGACCAATGGCAGGGCAAGGTGCTAAGAACCACTCAACACATAGACGCCACAACAAGGATGCGCAGCTTAATAATCAGTCTTGAAAAGCCGCTTGAACAAACACCCGCACTGATTCCCGGTGCATTTGTAGAAATAGCCATTCAAGGTAAGCCACTTGATGACTTATGGCGTCTTCCCAATACGGCGTTAAGTCAGAAAAGCGAAATCTGGTATGTGGATGACAACAGCCGCCTCGCGGCTTTCGAAGTCACTCCACGTTTTGTTGATGCTCAGCATATTTACATTCAAGTCCCTGACGCTATGCGCGACGAAACCTATCAAGTACTTGTCCAGCCCTACAGTAGCTACTTAAAAGGCACCTTGGTGAACCCCATCAAGGTTGCTGATGTAAACAAGGTCACGACACCATGAACTCTACTGATCAGCCTAGAGGCATCATCCCTTGGTTTGCGAATAACCCCGTCGCCGCCAACCTCCTGTTCATATTGGTTGTAACTTTGGGGGTCATTAATATGGGCTCTTTGAATAAAGAAGCCTTCCCAAGCCTGACCCCTAACCGAGTGGCGATTACGGTCAGTCATGACAGTGGCTCCGCAAAAGAAAATGAAGAAGGCATTGCCATCCCTTTAGAACAAGCCCTACAAGGCGTGTCGGGGATTAAAAACATCACCACATCGTCCACGGCTCGAGCGACCAGCACCAGTATAGAAATGCTCGATGGTTACGACATAGACATACTTCTCGAAGACGTAAAAAGCAAAGTCGACCAAGTCTCTTCTTTTCCCGACGAGGCCAAACCCGCCGTGGTCACCAAAGCCACACGAGAAGAACACTCTATTTGGATTCAGCTATTTGGTGACGTAGACAGGCGTACTTTGCAGACACTCACCAAAGAGCTTGAGTCTGATTTACTGGCCAATGAAAGCATCAGCTCTACTTCAATCACAGGTTGGTTAGATCCGACCATTATGATAGACGTTGATAAAAACAAACTGGCTTTTTATGGCCTCACCTTGTCCGATATTGCCAACAAGATAAACGCAGAATCGGCCCCTGCCAAAGTCGCCAGCCTGAGAGATGAAAATATCTACCTCACCATCAGCGCGTCTCAGCAAGCTTACATAATCAGCGAATTCAACCGTATTCCTATTGTGTCTAACAGCACGGGGGGAAGCTTGCTGTTAGGTGACATAGCCGATATTCGTGACGCTTTCAACGAAGACGACTTTGTTCTATCCCGATTTAACCGTCAAAATAGCCTTGCAATTCAGGTACTGACCACAGGCACCAGCGACATTTCTAACTCTGTGGTGGGTGCCAAAGCCGTTTTAGCGGATTGGGAAAGCAAGGGGAGACTGCCTCCCAATGTCGAGATTGGCACCTGGTATGATCGCAGTGAGTCCATTAATCAGCGTATCGACTTAATGATAGAAAATGCGGTCCTTGGGATTCTTTTAGTCTTCATCATGTTGGCTATCTTTCTTAATGTTACCGTCGCTTTTTGGGTGGCTATGGGTCTGCCTTTTATCTTTTTCGGCACCTTATTTGTGATGGGAACAGAACACGTCGATTTAACACTGAATATGTTCACCACATTCGGGTTTATTATGGCGCTGGGGATCGTCGTCGATGACGCTGTCGTTGTTGGGGAAAGCGTCTATACGGTACGATCCCAAGAAGGCGACACGGTAGGTAACACCATAAAAGGCACCATGATAGTCGCCATTCCTACTCTATTTGGTGTTTTTACCACAGTAGCGGCTTTTTGGGCATTGTCGAATATTGAAGGTCGATTAGGACAACTTTATTCACAATTTGCCATTGTGGTGGCGATTTGCTTAATACTGTCCGTCATTGAATCGAAAATCATCTTACCTGCTCACCTTGCGCATCTAAATACGCAAAAATCGACCCGTACCAACCCCTTTTCCAAAACTTGGGGCATGGTGCAACAAGGAGCCGATAGTGGCTTGCAATGGTTTAGTGAACGTATTTATCGCCCCGCCATGGAGATTACTCTTAATCACAGATACGCGGTGTGTTTATTGTTTATTGCCCTGTTTATCCTGGTCATTTCGATGCCACTTACCGGTGCCATACGCATGAGCTTTTTCCCTCAGATACCAGGCGATACCGTGCGCGGTTCAGTCACCATGTTCAACGATGTGAGCTACGGAAAAACTCATGACGTCTTGTTGATGCTGGAAGAAAAAGCCTATCAAGCGGACGTTGCCTTGCGAAAAGATAGCAATGATGAGGTGGCGATTAAAAACCTTCAGGTAACCGCCAACAGTGATCAATCTGGCAATATACGCATAGAACTGGACAACAATCGACCTTACACATCGGCACAGTTTGCCAGTAAATGGCAGCAACTTTCTGGCTCGCCTGAAGGGGTGAAAAACCTACGAATTCGCAGCGCACGCGACAGCGTCGACGCCTTAAGAATAGAACTACGCGGTAACGATACTCGTGTTTTAGATGGCGCCATGGCGGAGCTATTAAAACAACTAAGCACTTTGCCTGCGGTCACTGGTGTCGAACAAAATAATGAACCCACCGAATCCCGTCTTACGTTATCGCTCACCGATCAAGGTCGCTTGCTCGGTTTGTCTTCAAGCGATTTGGCGACACAAGTCACTCGCAATTTCGACGGTCAAGTGGTGCAGACATTCCAACGCGATAACGCGGAGGTGGAAGTCCGCTTAGGTTTCCCTGACGATCAAAAAGAATCACCGGCAGCGGTTATGAATACCAAAATCGTATTGGATAACGGGGCTCAAATCCCCTTGTCGACCGTCGCTACCCTGGCCCAAGAAGACGCTGAAACACGCATTGTGCGCATTGATAGCAAACGCTCTCAGTATCTTTCAGCGGAAGTAGATAAAGACATTATTTCTTCCACCGAAGTGGTGGCCTATTTACAAAATGCCGTGGTGCCACAAATGCTGCGGCAGTTTGCGGGAGTGTCGATTTATTTTTCTGGTGAAGCGGAGCAACAGGAAAAGACTCAGTCGTCTATGGTGCAAATGTCTCTACTTGCCTTGTTGATCATTTATGGACTCTTGGCCATTCCTCTCAAATCTTACTCGCAGCCGCTTATCATTATGATGGCCATTCCCTTTGGTATTATTGGGGCCTTGTTGGGACACTGGATGAATAATCTGGCGCTGAACATCTTGTCCCTTAATGGCATACTGGCATTGAGCGGCGTGGTCGTAAACGACAGCTTATTACTGGTTTCCCGGTTCAATACGCTACGTAATGAAACAGGACACATCAAAAAAGCCATCATGGTCGCCTGTCAAAGTCGATTACGAGCCGTGTTGTTAACCTCTTTTACGACGTTTGCCGGACTATTGCCGATTTTGTGGGAAACCTCACGACAAGCCCAAATGTTGATTCCTGCGGCCGTGTCCCTCGGCTACGGCATCATGTTTGCGACCGTTATTACCCTGATACTCATTCCTGTGCTACTGATGATCAAAGAAGACATTCGTCTACTGCTCGGACGCCTTAAAAGGTCTGCCCCCAGCAGAGCTGAAACCAATTAGGGTCATTCATAGCCTGATAAAACTTTCTTTTAAAAAGTGTATTTTTCATAAATACGCTTTTTTTTTTCATTTTTTTATTCCCCCTTCTTTAAACCTGATTCCTTCTTTCTAAAGAAATTTGGAACCTAATTGCAACGAACAGAAAAAAACCAGACAATCAGAAATATTTTTCTAATTAATTTATAAAAAAGAGAACAAAATGCACTTAGATGAGATAGATTTGCAACTACTTGCCTTAATTCAAAGTGATGATAGTATTTCTACCGAAGCCATGGCGCAGCAAGTCGGACTGTCTAAAACCCCTTGCTGGCGACGGGTGCAAAAGCTGGAAAACGCAGGATATATCAAGCGTCGTGTCGCCCTATTAGACGCGGACAAACTTGGCCTTGGCGTATCGGTTTTTGTGCAAGTCAAAACCAATCAGCATGACGCTAACTGGGCCGATGAGTTTGCTCGCGTTGTGGCGGAATTCCCTGAAGTGGTGGAGTTTTACCGCATGGCAGGGGAATACGACTACTTGCTTCGTGTGCTGGTAAAAGACATTCCAGCCTACGACAAATTTTATAAACGATTA
>CAZBUC010000088.1:0-8462 GCA_964494965.1 uncultured Maribrevibacterium sp. | reverse complement strand
CCCCGCGGGGAGGTGTTCTTGTGGACGCAGAATGCCCCTGCGGTTCCCGCGGCGCCATTATAGCCCCAGCCCGCGTATATCGCGGCCCCCTTACCAGAGAAGCCACTTAACGATAAGCTAGTATCGCCAAACTTAAGCTTGGCCGCCAAAGACAGCGCGGCGCCAAATTTGGTGTCACTGTCTGTTGAGTTTGACGGTGTCATGTCAACATCACGCCCTGTCATGGCAACATTAAAGGCGTGACCCTGTGTCGTGCGATGAGTATACGCGGCTACCAAATCAGGGTGACTAGCACGATTATAAAGCGGATCTTGCAAGGTCAAACGCAAGCCGTCTTTTGCATAATGCACAACAAGGTCTGGACGGACGACCGCCCCATTTCCAGAAACGGTACCTAAGCCCGTTCCGTAGAAGTTAATCATTTCAGTATCAAAAGGCGCGTTGGCAAAAAATTGTCCTGTCCAAGTTTGACCCACGGTGAGGTTATCGACGGATAATGTTGCGTGGCGCAAACGAAAGACAGACGATGTCCCTCTAAAGTCCCCTTCGATAAAACCTTTTAGACTGTGGTCACCTTCTTTACGACTCGTGGTGACGTTTAAGCGTGATTGACTGGCGCTTCCTTCAAATGTGCTGTCGCTCTTATCAGGGCGATTAAAAACGCCTTCGGCTTTAACATAGCCACCTATACTGAATTGAGTACCATTAAACTCCCCTAAATCCAGTGCAAAGCTTTGCGATGACATACCCGCAACCATAACAGCTAGCGCAATTTTGTTTTTCATTAGCATCTTGATACCACCCTGTTGATGAACCGTTATATTTATAATTAGAAGGTCAATATCGCAAAGGGGCACTGAGGGAGATATCCACATTGTGTAATCTTTGTACATAATGTGAAAAAGCCGCCACATTGTGTAAATGTTGGCGGCTTTTAAGAGAGCGAAGCGGGCAGATTAAGCGTCGGTTTTAGGACGGAATTGTATCTGTAGTCCCATTAGAAAATTACGCAAGATTTGGTCTTTGCATTCGCAGTAATGGCGGTTGTCTGGCTTACGAAAGAAAGAGCTTAGCTCATGCTTGCTGAGATTAAACTCGGCCAATGACATTATGTCTAAGATTTCTTCGGCTTGTAAATTCAGCGCGATGCGCAATTTCATAAAAATGGCGTTGTTCGTTAAACGCTTTTCTGGCTCAGGTTGTGGGCCTTCACGCTTGCCACGTTTCGTATTGATAAAACCGTTTAAAAAAGTCGCCATTTCTACGTCTGCCATTTCAACATAGCCGGCATCGTCTTCTTTTTTAAGCCAGTTGTTCACCTGCTCTTGAGTGGTTGCGCCATCGGCAGCGGCAAAAATAGCCATGACAGACTGATCTTTCAAATCAAAGGTGTAACGCAGGCGGCGTAATATGTCGTTATTGTTCAAAATAAGTTCCTAATATCGGATCGCGCCGGGTGATAAAGGGCACGTTTGTTCGTTCGTGTTAACGATCCGGTAGATCGTTCAATGGTTGTGTACTTAGCCGTTAAACGGCTACTTTTTCTTTGGTTGACGGCCATGGTAAATGGCATAGCCTTTGTCTCGATACAAACGCGTATGAGAACCCAAGGCCGCGTCCAGAATCGGTGGGTAACGCAAGAAATCGTTGGCCACCACAAACAACTCGCCATTTAAGGTCAGGTGTTGTTTTACTGTCATAAAGAAGCTTTCAGCAATGCTGTAATCGGTATTGATGCCTGTATGGAAAGGTGGGTTCGTTACCACGTAGTTAAAGCGTCCTTTGACATTCTCAAGCCCGTTTGACGCAATCAAGGTAATCGCGTCACCCACTTGGTTTGCTGCAAAGGTCAATTCCGTGGCTTTTAAGGCCAACACGCTGTCGTCTAATGCGGTGATACGTGCGCCCGTTTTGTTATGCAACCAGAGTGCAATAACACCATCACCACAACCAAAATCAAGCAATCGCGCACTGGCAACGTCGCTCATAAAACGATGTTGATTGAGCTGATTTAATAAGATCTCTGTGCCTTTGTCCAATTTACCGTGACCAAACACGCCCGGCAGACTGCACAAGGTTAGGCTCTGCCCAGCAACGTCTTGCTTCCATGTAGTCACCCAATCAGCAAACACAAATGGCTTCGCAGGACGGCGCTTGTAGCCGTTGTAGAGCAAGCAATGTTTTGCCCCATCGACTTTACCCACGTCATCTAATCCCCCCTCTAAACGCTTCATAGAGGATTTAACGCCGCTTTTATTATCGCCCACCAGCCAGATTCGACCACCTTCTTTTAGTAGCGGTAAAGTGGCGGCAAGTAAATAGTCCAGTAGCTCTTTGGCTTTAGGCTGGTACACCACGATATGGTCAAAATCACGACCATTTTCGAGCGCCCACTGGGCATCCAAAAACAGTTTTTCCTCTGCAAAACCAACCCGTAACAAGCTGTCATAGATCGTTTTAGATTGACACCAAGCGTACACATCCGCTTGTCGGCTCAAATCCAAAGGATAGGTGTCTTCTGGATTGGCGAATAAGATTTTTCCCGTCAACTCGGTGTTGTTACGCACCAAAAGTTGGCTTGTCGAATTAAGATTCATAAGTAACAGATAGCTCTTTTATAGAAAGGGTGGTCACTGGCGCCAATAAGACATTGAGACGCTCAGTAGAAAGTTCAGGTTGTACTCTAGGGTAACGCGGTGCTCGTCGGTCATTCAACAAAGGCGCCGCCCAGCCTTTGGTTAGGGTCAGAAAATCCTGAGTAAAAGCGTCTCCGTGTTCTAAACAGCCAGACAAAATCACATCCAAGTAACTCAAGGCAATAGGGCATTCATGATGGGGCTCTGTCACCTCATCCGTATGATAAACCCAGTAGATGCCTTCTGGCAGACTGTCGTCATGATAGGGGGTTAATTGTGTTGCGGCTATCATGGCGCGCTGATAACCACGCTCTCGCTCATCAAACAGCGGAAACTGATCATGGGGCACTTCAACCAAGACGCCATTGCAGGCTTTCTCAGCAGCAGGAACCACAGCAACAGAGCTCATACCAAATTCGCTAGACATAACAGACCAATGACGCTCAAAGCCTTGCAATTTCACAGGCCAAACGCGACCTGTTTCTCCTGTCTTTGCGCGACTTTCACCATTAATCAGACTGCCGTAGCCTAAAATAAAGTGCCTATCTAACGAGCTCATTATCCTCTCCCTATCAAACCTAAACACAGTGCAATATTCTCAAACACGCATGATAGCCTTTGCCTCTAGGCAGTACTAGCGTAAGACGCTATTGACTGACAACGCACTGAAAAGAGCTCGCTTGACGCAAGTCTCCCTGTTTATATTGCGCATACGCGGGGTAAGGGCACAAAGGACGTGTTATACCCGCCATTCGAGCGGTTATTTCGGGGTTATCCGCTCGTGTTGCCGCGACAACCTCTTGCGGTGCTTGGTTGCTTTCTACCCATGACACTAACGGCTGTAAGAGATTAAAACGATCGGCCGAAGGCCCACCTTCACCGTGAGGCATACCGGGGACTCGATACAAACGAACAAACTCATGAGCACGCCCCATTAAACCAAAATCCAAAAAGTCATACCAACGCACTGTGTCTTTGACTGAAAACACAGGATCGCTGTTGCCATGAAAAAGGATCATTTTTCCTCCTGCGGCTTTAAACTCAGTCAATGTAGGCTTTATCGCATCGGGCGGCGTCATGAGTGCCATGGCGGAGGTGTTAAATTGTTGGTCTGTGGCGTAAATTTTAGGCGCGTCTTTGTCAAAATCAAAGGATAGCAAATAGTGCTCCAAGGCATAGATATCGCCGGGGACACGGCTCGGTGGAGTGGAGAAAAGATGAGCTAGAGCCGCGGCACCAACCACCGCCCCCATTGGCTGATTGTCTAAACCGGACAAGGTGCTTTCCACTTTCCACGTGCGCCAATTATCAGAACGCATACCGGTATCGTACACCCAGCTAGCATAGAGCGACTGATTCTGTGAATTATGTGGCCCCCTGTGCATTCTAATTAAAGCGGCCACCGTATTAAGTGGCAAACAGTCACGGTCGAAACGGCTTTTACACACTAAGGCCGTCGGTTGAAACTTTTTCTGACAGGCCTCAACCGCAAAAATCATATCATCACTAATGCCGTCTAGCGCGTCGCACTCATCCAGCAATCTTTTTGTAAAAATAATAAGATCGCGCTTTGATAAAGCTTGCTGAATATTGTCATCCACACGACGTAATGCTTGCACATCCCAAGCATGTTGTAACGCAGCTTTTGGAGAGTTAAAACCAGGATAACCGATTAATAAACCGTCAAACATCTCAGGAAAGCGCGATGCAGCCACCATCGCCATACGCCCACCATGAGACTGACCAAGACCGTACGCATAGCGAATAGGCGCCTGGTAGTAGCTTTCGACTAACGCTCGTGCAATTGGGTTTAAAGCCTGCATGGCCGCGTAACCATAATACCGGCGTGCCTCCGGATCATGACCAAAGCCTGCAAACCCAGCCAAACCGGCCTCTGGGTATTGCTTGGCATCGTGACCTCCATTGCTAGAGACAACGGCAAAACCTTGGTTAATCGCAAACTGACGACTTGTGAGCCCCGTCAACTTGCCAATCGCTGGCGCGACTTCACCGCCATAGCCACTGTTAAATTGATAAGCAAAACGTCCTTGCCAATACTGTGGCAACCTAAGCTCAAAGCGGACCGCGTAACGCTTCCCGTCCACTCCCATTCGCTGAGCCATAACACCTGATACCAAGCAAAAAGGCGCAGTCACATCTTTATTTGGCCCGTGTAACCGCGCCTCAATCCTCACATTGTCTGGTGCTTGTGTGGCAAGTGCCTCACAGCGAAGCGCATCAGCATAGGCCAGCGGACTGCCCCAAAAAAACAGAGTTAACAGCGAAAAACATAAGCGTGCGAAGGCTTTCATTCATATCATCCCGTTTGAATGTAGACGCTTAGTCATAACGACTCTTTTGTCTAATTGGATAAACCATTAAATAGGGTATTGAGTCTAGTCAGCTAAACAGTAAAAAACATTGTGCCTGTAAAACAGTCTGACTGATAAGTAAGCAAAATACCCAATAATCATACAAATAGAAAGCAAGCGTTAAAAACGAAGAAAAAAGAAATAAAAAGAAAAGAAATAAAAAACGGGCAGAAAGCCCGTTTTGTAAGACAGAATTTAATGAGCTGAAAACACCAACAAGTTGGGAGACACTTCATTAAAATCCAACGCCATGGTCACACTAAGTGCCGTCACGGTAATGATAGAAAAGAAAAACACTTGGCGTGCCCAACCATTCACATCAATCCCTGGACGATAACCTCGCAATGCCATTGCCAGCCACCAAAGGCTGGTTGCTAACGCCACCACCATAAACCCGATGCCAACATACCCTGCCAAAGGCAAAAGAGAGGCAACCACCGCAAACGCGGCAATGTGTAAAATGATATGACGCTTAGCTTTCGCAATACCTTGCGACACCGGCAATACAGGAATACCTGCCGCTTCGTAATCTTTGTAGCGAAATATCGCAATAGCGTAAGAGTGAGGCATTTGCCAAATACAAAACATTGCCAGCAGTATAGCCGCACCAGCGTCAAACTGACCTGCTGCAGCACAGTAGCCTACCACTGGTGGAACAGCGCCAGACAAACTACCAACAAAGGTTCCATAAACGGATTTGCGCTTAAAGTACAAGGTGTACAAACCAACGTAAACAACATAACCGAACACAGCAAACGCGACGGCTACCCAGTTTGTAAAATACGCCAGTAAAGCAAAGCCCACTACGCCCAACACAACACCGTGAAAAAATGCCGCTTTTCCTGACATTTCACCATTTACGGTGACTCGGTTACGAGTACGTTGCATCTTTGCGTCTATGTCTCTATCAACATAGTTATTAATAGCACAACCCGAAGCAACCACTAACGACAATCCAACGACAGTCGCTAGCATTAGAATCCAATCAATTTCGCCACGGGAGGCTAAAAGAAAGCCCCCCGCAACAGAAATGAGGTTGCCCATAATGATGCCAGGCTTAGTTACCTGAAGGTATCGCTTAAACATCGCTATAGGCTCCCGTTAGATGTGCATGACTTACCATTAGAGAAGTCCGCATAATCATCAGATTATTCTGCTTACATCATCATTGCGTTGGAAGCGTAGATTATCCATACAGATAAACCAACCACCATCACAATAACCACAGCAGAGAAGATAAATGAATAAGTGTCCAGTTTACCTTGCTGAGAAAAGTTCAAATGAAGGAAATACTTCAAATGCACAAAAATCTGAACAATGGCAAACAATACAATCGCTATGTACGTTGGACCCTTATCAAAGGCTTCTGTCATTACCATCCAGAATGGGATACCAGTCAAAATTACTGACCAAATAAATCCCACTAAGTATGATTTAACACTACCGTGTGAATGCGCTTCAGAAGAATGATCGCTCATTAGATCGCCCCCATCAGATAAACAACGGTGAAAACACAGATCCAGATAATATCCAAAAAGTGCCAGAACAAACTTAAACAAGCCAAACGCGTTAACGCTCTATTTGTTAATCCTGTTTTGACGATCTCAATCATCAGGACAATCAACCAAAACAAACCTGCTGTAACGTGCAGTCCATGTAACCCAACAAGAGTAAAGAAGGCCGACAAGAATGCGCTTGTCTGTGGCCCATTACCTGCAGAGATTAAATGATGGAATTCATAAATTTCTAGCGCAATAAACACCGCACCAAAAACAAATGTTGCCACCAACCACAGTAATGCATTGGTTTGCTGCTTCTTATGAGCACTGATCATAGCGAAGCCGAATGTGATACTTGAAATAAGTAACGCAGACGTTCCCACCAAAATCAGGCTCAACGTAGGCTCAAACACTTCTTTGGCTGTAACACCACCTGCTGAGTTCATAAAGAGCACAGCGTAGGTGGCGAAGACTGATGCGAATAGCAAACAGTCTGTCATCAGGTATATCCAGAACCCAAATATGGTGTCCTTACCCGTATCGTGATGCTCTTCGTGCTCTGCGTGAGCGTCGTGCGTATTCATATGTGTTGTGCTCATGATTACCCCTTAGCCACGTTGTCTAGGTGAGCATTCTCGATGCGAGCCACTTCGTCTGGTTGCACATAGTAATCCACATCACTAGCGTAAGAGCGCGCGATGAAAGTGGCCACAATACCAACCAAACCAACAATGGCCAACCACCAAATATGCCATACCATTGCAAAGGTAAATGCTAAACTTAGAATACCTATCACAACACCAGCCATGGTATTTCTTGGCATGTGAATAGGGGCATAGCTCGCGTGACGAGTATACGCTTCACCTTTTTCTTTCATGTCAGTGAAGGCATCAAGATCAGAAACCTTTGGCAATACAGCAAAGTTATAGAACTGTGGTGGTGAAGCAGTCGACCATTCAAGTGTATGACCATTCCATGGATCACCCGTTGTATCCAAGTTCTGATGGCGATCACGGTAGCTGACGTACAACTGAATCAACTGACACACAATACCCGCAGCGATAACAAAGGCACCGATCAACGCAATGTACAACCAAATATTCCAGTCTGGATTATTTGTGTAGTTTAGGCGACGAGTCATACCCAAGAAGCCCAAAACGTACAGAGGCATAAAGGCTAAGAAGAAGCCAACTAACCAGCACCAGAACGCTGCTTTACCCCATTTAACATTGAGGTGGTAACCCATTGCTTTAGGGAACCAGAAAGCAAAACCAGCTAGGTAACCAAATACCGCACCACCAATGATGGTGTTATGGAAATGGGCAACCAAGAACAAGCTGTTATGCAATACATAGTCCGCACCGGGTACAGCAAGTAATACACCTGTCATACCACCAATCGTGAATGTCACCATGAAACCTAGCGTCCAAAGTACGGGTACGGTAATACGAAGACGACCGCGGTACATTGTAAACAACCAGTTAAACAGCTTCACACCCGTTGGTACGGCAATGATCATTGTCATAATACCGAAGAAGGCATTGACGTTCGCACTGGACCCCATGGTAAAGAAGTGATGCAACCAAACGATGAAACCAAGAATGGAAATCGACGCGGTTGCCCATACCATGGACTTGTAACCAAACAAACGCTTACCAGTAAAGGTAGATACAATCTCAGAGAAAATACCAAACGCTGGTAGAACAAGGATATACACCTCAGGGTGACCCCATGCCCAGAACAGGTTGATATACATCATCGAGTTACCGCCACGATCGTTCGTGAAGAAACTGAAGTCTAAGTAACGATCAAGCGTCAACATACCCAATACAGCAGTCAAAATTGGGAAAGAGGCAGCGATCAAGATGTTGGCCCAAGTACAGGTCCACGTAAAGATCGGCATATCCATCAATTTCATACCAGGAGCACGCATCTTAAACACAGTTACCAAGAAG
>CAZBUC010000087.1:436-8491 GCA_964494965.1 uncultured Maribrevibacterium sp. | reverse complement strand
GCGAACGCAACTCACGAAGCTATTGATTTGACGCGCCGAGCGAAAGAGGCGGGTTCGGATGCCTGTCTTTTGGTTACTCCATACTACAACAAACCCACACAAGAGGGATTGTTTCAACATTTCAAAGCCATTGCTGACGCAGTGGATATTCCTCAGATTTTGTATAACGTTCCTGGAAGAACCGCTTGCGACATGCAGAATGCAACCGTTGTACGCCTTTCTGCTGTTAAAAACATTGTTGGGGTGAAAGATGCAACGGGCGACTTAGAGCGCGGAGAAGCCTTGATTAATCTAGTGCCTGCAGATTTTGCGGTTTATTCTGGTGACGACGCGACAGCCGTGTCGCTGATGTTGTTGGGGGGGAAAGGTAATATTTCTGTGACGGCGAATGTTGCGCCAAGAGCCGTTGCTCAGGCTGCTGAGCTTGCCTTAGCCGGTCATTCTGATAAAGCGCACGCGATCGATGCAACCATTGCGTCATTGCACAGTAATCTTTTCCTAGAATCCAATCCTATTCCAGTAAAGTGGGCATGTAGTCAACTTAATTTATGTCAGGAAGGCATTCGATTACCTTTAACGCCACTGTCTGATCAGCATCATTCTGCCGTTCGCCAGGCACTAATAGAAGCTGGAGTGTTATCAGTATGAACAAAACCCTTTTCAAAGTAGTCGGTTTGAGCACAGCAACTTTGGTGTTGTCAGGTTGTAGTCTTTTTTTGACAGATCATACTGACGATTATCAGGATCAAATTAGCAATAGTTCGGCTCTTGTTGTGCCAGAGGGCGCGGTGCCGTCTCGTGATGCACTGGTTATACCAAATGAAGATAAAATTGCGTCGTTAACACCCTCAAAGCCTTTTACCATTCCAAGAGCGCCTTTTGTGTTTTATCCCATGGTTGAAGTCACTGTAAATGAGACAGAAGAGGCTTTTTCATTGGTTGTTCCTACCAGTGTTGAAAATGCCAAACGGGTTGTGGCTGATTATTTAACATCGCTTTATGGCGCGGGAACGCCGATCGCTTCTCAAACCGATAATAGTCTAATTAGTGTGCCTTTTGATTTCCATCCTCAGGGGTGGCTGTCTTCCGTTTGGAGTAGTGTAACGAGAATATATCCGAAACAAACAGCGTTTTCTTTTGAATTTGATACTGTTAATGATCAAACCGTTATTCAAGTGACATATCGTGAAGAACAGGAAGGCAGTGAGGCTACGGGTTGGATGACGCCGAACAAGAGTGAAGATGCTTATGCTGTCGCGGTTCGCCTTTGGGGTGTGTTAGGACGACAATTAAACCAATCCTCCGCTTTTCTTTCTAACCGTGAGAGTGTATCCGATTTTCCAGTGTGGGTAGATCACGAGGGTAGGTATGCTATCAAATTGGGCAAAGAGCCAGTCAGTGAATCCAGTCTGTTATCGACTTTTGAATCTGCCAATCTGTATTTAATGCCCGACAAAACGCAATTTGTGTCTCCCGTTCCTGCTGATCAGGTTGCGCGAATTGGCGATGTGATTGATTTGAGTATCCCTCTAGGTAATGGTCAAAAGCAGAAGTTGTTTAATGTATATCGTCGCAATCTAGATGATGTTACCTGGGATAAAAGAGAATATCCCTACGAGATTACAAAACAGAAAGCGGGATATTTTTTGGTGATTGATGTATCTGCCGCGCCTAATCCGGAAGTTGTTTCTTTCCGTTTTGCACAACGTTTTATGAATTGAAGTTGAACACCCCTCAAAAATGAAAACCGGAGACTCTCCAATGGAAAAGCGACAAGAACTGTATGCAGGTAAGGCAAAATCTGTATACCGTACCGATGACCCTGACAAAATGGTGTTAATGTTTCGTGATGATACCTCAGCATTTGATGGTAAGCGCATTGAACAGTTAGACCGTAAGGGTATGGTCAATAATAAATTTAATGCATTTATTATGACGAAACTTCAAGAAGCCGGCATTCCAACACACTTTGAAGCCCTATTAAGTGACACAGAGTCTTTGGTAAAGTGCCTTGATATGATGCCTGTTGAGTGTGTCGTACGTAATGTGGCGGCTGGCAGTTTATGTCGACGTTTAGGTGTCGAAGAGGGTGTTACTCTTAATCCGCCTACGTTTGAGTTATTTTTGAAGAACGATGCTCTTGGTGATCCAATGATCAACGAGTCACATGTTGAAGCGTTTGGTTGGGCTAAGGCATCCGATCTTGCTAAGGCTAAAGCGTTGACGTATCAAGTGAATGACGTTCTGAAGGCGCTTTTCGCTGAGGGCGGTATGATACTGGTTGATTACAAACTTGAATTTGGTTTGTACAAGGGTGAAGTGATATTAGGGGATGAATTTTCACCTGATGGCTGTCGCCTATGGGATGCAGAAACAAAAGAAAAACTAGACAAAGACCGTTTTCGTCAAGGTTTAGGTGGAGTGATCGAGGCTTACGAAGATGTAGGTCGCCGTATTGGTATCGATTTCAACGCGTAAGCGGTTTTGTGATCAGTAGTAATGGAGGGGGTTCCCTCCATTTTTTGCTATGCAAGGACACACTTTGATTAATCTTCTTCCTCTCGCTATTGGTCTACGCTATGCCCGGGCCAAGCGTTCAAATCATTTCATTTCCTTTATCAGCTTTTCTTCCGTTGCAGGCTTAGCATTAGGCGTAATGGTGTTAATTACCGTACTTTCGGTCATGAATGGCTTTGATAGAGAATTGCGTCAACGTATTTTGGGTATGGTTCCTCATGCTACTCTTTGGGGGTCGCCTGAATTAGAGGATTGGCGCAATACGGCACAGCAAATTTCAAATATGCCAAATGTCATTGGTGTCGCTCCTCAAACGCAAGCGCAAGTTATGTTTCAGTCTGGTGCCAGCGTGCATGGCGCGATATTAAACGGCATTCATCCTGAGATGGAAAAGAAAGTTTCTATTATTGGCGATAATATGGCCTCCGGCTCATTAGAGGCATTGGATGAGGTTCGTTTTGGAATAGTGCTTGGTTCACAACTAGCCAGAATGCTAAATGTAGGGCTGGGTGATAAGGTGACCGCCATTTTACCCAAAGCCAATGTATCTATCGCGGGGGTTGCGCCAGTATTAAAGCGTTTTACGGTGGTTGGAACCTTTGAAGTAGGGGCAGAGCTCGACAGTGGTTTGGCTTATATTAACATTCAAGACGCTGCCAGGCTCAAACGCTATGACGAGGACAGTGTTGAGGCGCTGCGTATCTCTTTTGATGACTTGTTTCTTGCGCCAACGCGTATTTGGGATATTGCGCGAGCCGTGCCAGGGCAAAATAGGGTAAGTAACTGGACTCGAACTCACGGTAATTTATTTCAAGCCATTCAGATGGAAAAAACCATGATAGGTTTGTTGCTCTTGCTGATTGTGGCGGTAGCGGCGTTTAATATTGTTTCTACGCTGGTTATGGTGGTGACCGACAAGCGTAATGATATTGCGATATTGCGAACCATGGGGTTGACATCAACTCAGGTAATGTGGGTGTTCATAGTGCAAGGTATGTTCATTGGCTTATTAGGAACCTTCATTGGTGTAGTTTTGGGGGTTGCGTTGGCCTTAAACGTTAGTGATATGATCGCTGGTTTACAAAATGTCCTTGGGGTTCAATTTCTTAATGCGGATGTGTATTTTATTAATTATTTACCCTCTGAGCTTAAATGGTCAGATGTGCGTGTCATAGTCACTTCTGCGTTTATTATGACGGTCGCTGCTACGATTTATCCTGCATGGCGTGCTTCAAAAGTTGAACCAGCAGAGGCTCTGCGTTATGAATAATCAGATAGTGTTAGAATGTCACGACTTGTCTAAACAATATCAAGATGGCAAACAACTTGTTGATGTTTTTGACTCGATTGACTTTACCCTCCAGAAAGGGGAGATTTCAGCCATTGTAGGAGCCTCGGGTTCCGGTAAAACTACCTTGCTTAATTTGTTAGCCGGTCTTGATTTGGCCACGGCCGGTGAGGTGAAGCTCGCACAAGTATCTTGGTCTAGTATTAATGATGCTAAACGCTCAAAGATGCGCAATAAAGAAATGGGATTTGTCTATCAATTCCATCATTTGCTGGCCGAGTTTTCTGCTTTGGAAAATGTACTGATGCCCATGTGGATTGCAAAAATGCCCAAGGCAAAAGCAGCGGAATGGGCTAAAGAGTTATTAGGGCAAGTGGGCTTGACGGATCGCATTCATCACAAGCCATCTCAGCTGTCAGGTGGAGAAAGGCAGCGTGTTGCCATCGCTCGTGCTTTGGCGAACCGCCCGGCATGCGTATTAATGGATGAGCCTACGGGCAACTTAGATGAGAAAACGTCCCTTGAGATTCAGCGATTAATTGTCGATTTGAAAAATCGATACAATATGGCATTTCTTGTGGTCACTCATGATGAGAAAATGTTGGATTGGATGGATTCGGCTTATCGACTTTCGCAGGGAAGATTGACTGTGTTGAAAGGGTTGAATGCTGAGTTGTGGTCTTAATTGTACTTAGAACGCACTAGGTAAGGTATTTCACAAACGTCGTTTTCGCTCTTGCCAGCGCTTGACGACGTGAAATCGCCATAAAAAACTGATACCAAGATAGCCAATTACCCCAGCCGTTAGTCCACACAAGGTGGAGCCTAAATATAAGGGTAACCATATTTGCTCCATCTGCCCCCATATCCACTCAACCGATAAATGAAAATCGCTGTGAACGTGTTCGCCAAGAATGACGGTGCCCACTTTATAATTAAAATAAAATACGAACGGCATAGTGACGGGGTTGCTGACCCACACTAAAGCAATAGACAGCGGGATATTAGCTCGCAAGGGAATAGCAAGTAAGGCTGAGGCGAGCATTTGAAAAGGCATTGGTATAAACGCCCAAAAGAAACCATTCAAAAACGCTCGTGCAACGGATTTACGGCTCAAGTGCCATAAGTTGGGTTCATAAATCTGTGAACCCAATAATCCCAATGCCTTGCTTTTTCTCAGCTTGTCGGGATTAGGTAAGATTCTTTTTAAGTAATTTTTCGGCATAATTGGGTTAAATAGATTAGCAATTTAAGACATGGAGGTCTTATGTTACTAAGTAGTTTGTCCATCTTAATTGGCGCCGTGCTGGTGCCGAGTGGCTACGAATGGCTATATTCTACGCACATCACTCTTGTGTGTCTTTATTTAATCTATTCAAAACGTTTAATCCTTTGTCTTGCCGCAGGCTTTTCAATTGTTGCCGTTGCACAAAGTGAATACTTCTCACAGCCAACCTTTGAGTTCCTGCGTGATGAGCGCGTTCTTATCGATTTTGATAAGAAAAAGATACTAGTAGAGCGGCCAGCTGACGTGAGTTCACTTTCTGTCGAGGGCAACGCTTTGATCCAAATTGTCTATTTTCATGACAATGGTTCGCGCTTTGTTGATAGCGACTTTACCCTCAAGGTTGTGAGTCAGTTAACGAGTTTTGTCCCCGATGATCTTGGTTCGCTAGCGGATGCTCCTTCTTTAGCGCAAGCTAGGATTCAGCGCATTACCTTACCCAATAAAAACGGCGCTTGGTGGGAGCGTAATTTATACGTCAAACGGCAAATGGCTGAACTGAGCTTAACGCTTTTAGGTAAAGAGCAATGGGCTGTTCAAGCTCGGCAACATAGCTTTAGAGACCGTGTACTGGCACATTTGGATGATAGGCTGCAGAGTTTTGATTCTTGGCGTTTTTCAAAAGCCTTGTTGCTTGGTCAGGACAACTTATGGAGTGAGAAGGACACTTGGGTGGTGCGTGTGCTTGGACTAGCGCACTTATTCGTTGTGTCTGGGTTGCATACGGGTTTTATGTTTATTATTGGTCGGCTGTTTAGCCAGTTAGCATGGCGATTGCTTCCGGATAAATGGCTGTTATCCGGCTTATCCCGTTGGCATTGTGACACCATTATTGTAATTCCTCTGTTATTTACCTATGCGTATCTCACAGACTGGGGAGAGCCCGTTGTCAGAGCTTCTATTATGCTGAGTGTGTATATGTTGGCTAGGATGCTGGCCCTTAAGTTTTCAGGCTATGAAGTGATTACTTTTGCGCTTTGGCTGGTGCTCATGCAGGATCCCAGAACCGTTTTAAGCCCAGGTTTGTGGTTATCATTTAGTATGGTGTATTTATTAATAGGTTTTTGTCAGGGGGGGACGGTGCTCTCTCGGCTTTTTATGGTACAGGTAATGCTAAGCACCGCGTCCATGGTGTTGGTCCTTGGTTGGCAAGACGCCATTTCAGTTGTTTCCATTCTAGTCAATATTGTGCTGATTCCATTTGCAGGCTTGGTGTGGTTCCCGTGGGGAATACTATCTTCGTTAGAAGCCACTCTAGTGGGAACAAGTTATGGCTATTTTCTACTAGATAAGCTGCTGGGCTACGTTATGTTCAGCCTTGAATGGATTGCATTTAAAGGACCTTTATTGACCTTTGATTCATTTTCATCGACGCTCCCAAGATGGATTATGTTGCTGTTAGTGGTGCTCTGGGTGTATCAGAGCCCATTAAAGCGGGGCATGGTCATGGCCTTGGGTATTTGGTGTATTTTATTTGCTACAAGCTTGTTCAAGCCTTTTTTTCCTCATTCAAGTATAACCAACATCGAAAATGTGTTTGTTTTTCAAGATAATGACCGCGTGATCACTAGTGATCGTTGGCTTCAGGAAGATATTGTGGCGACACCGCTGGGTGTGTATTTGAATGCAAATAAAACGTCTCAGAGCCACGCGACACTGCATCTTTTATCCACTCAAATGGAACGTAATCCTGACCCTTTTTTATTGTTAGAAAAAGAGGTTCGTTGGGTTCTTCTAAAGCGAGCCGATCATCAGCAAACTATGACCACTTTTGATGCTCTGGATATTCACTGGCTTATTGTGCCACCGGGAGAGTCGTTAGGCTTTTATTTGCATAAGGATTACATCTCCTTGCGCCATTCATCCTGTATTTATTTATTTTTTCTCGTAAAATCTGACACTTGCAAACGTGTTGAAACCTTAGAGAGTATGCTAAATTACCAGCAAATTTAAATTGGAGATCGAAGTGCTAGCCTTTATTCAAACTGGTGGTTTTTTTATGTGGCCGATTTTAGCGTGTTCTATTCTTGCGCTGGCCATTATCCTTGAGCGTTTCTGGACGCTGCGCAAGTCCAGTATCGCCCCGAAAACCCTTTTATCAGAGGTGATGACCAGATTGCGCGACGACAGAATGACGCTGGATTATATTCGCTCTATGCAAGGTAAAACGGGCTTAGCCTCTATTTTTGCGGCGGGTTTGCTAAATTCTAAACATGGTCGAAGCGTAATGAAGGAAAGTGTTCAGGAAGCGGCGAGCCATGTTATTCATGAATTAGAACGTTTCATGAATACATTGGGCACGATTGCCGCCATATCGCCATTATTGGGCTTGTTAGGTACTGTGGTTGGCATGATCAAGGTGTTCTCTGTGTTAATGGAAAGCGGAGCGGGTAATACGGCATTATTAGCGGGTGGTATTTCAGAAGCTTTACTGACCACAGCTGCAGGTTTGGGTGTGGCAATCCCTGCATTAATTTTCCATCGTTTTTTTAGTCGACGCATAGACGAGTTGGTAGTTACCATGGAGCAACAATCCACAAAGCTGGTGGACACACTGCATGGTGACCGGGATAAAACAGGGGTAGTCTAGTGAAATTTCGCCGTCAAAAAATAGAGGACGTACAAATTAATTTAACGCCTCTAATAGACGTGGTTTTTTTGTTGTTAATTTTTTTTATGGTGAGCACGACGTTTAACCAAAGCACCGAGCTCACTATAGATTTACCAACCGCAACGTCTAATGCCCCCAGTTCTGATCGCAATCAAAATGTCGAATTGATTATTACGGCGGACGGCCAGTATGTGATTAATGGTCAAACCTTAATCAATGAGCGTGTGAGCACTTTAGTACAGGGGTTAAAGGAAGTGACCCAAGGTGATTACACACGCCCTTTAATCATCACGGCAGACGCAAAATCTTCTTATGATATGGTGTTAAAGGTATACGATGCGGCCGCTTCATTGG
>CAZBUC010000087.1:0-426 GCA_964494965.1 uncultured Maribrevibacterium sp. | reverse complement strand
CCCCCCGCCTATGCCGCCCTCGCTAACACCGCCGCCGCTTCATTGGGAATCACAAAACTGGCCCATACGGCACAGAAAGAGCCCGTTCAATGAGCGTTGAGTCATGGTTCACGCATGCTTGGTACGGTAAGAGTTGTTGGACGAAAATTTTTCAACCGCTTCAGCCCTTGGTCAAGACGATAGTGATGAAAAAAAGGCAGGCTTTTTTACAAGGCTCTAACGGGGCTTATAAGGCGCCTGTTCCCGTTATTGTTGTGGGTAACATCAGTGTGGGTGGCACGGGCAAGTCTCCTATGGTGGTTGCCTTGTGTCAGCTTTTATCCGAACACGGTTACCGTCCTGGCATTGTTTCCCGCGGTCATGGTGCAAAAGTATCGTCACCGACGCATGTATACCCCCATAGTTCTGTGTTAGCGGTGGGCGATG